>JAPOLP010000626.1 GCA_029977045.1 Planctomycetota bacterium | reverse complement strand
TCGAGAATCGTTTCCTCGCCCATGCCGAACGCGACGAGGTCGGCTTTGGCGTCGAGAATGATCGAACGGCGGACCTTGTCGCTCCAGTAGTCGTAGTGGGCGAGCCGTCGCAGCGAAGCTTCGACTCCACCCGCGATCACCGGCACGCCGCGATAGGCTTCGCGAGCGCGCTGGCAGTACGACAGCGTCGCCCGGTCAGGACGCAGGCCGATGCGACCGCCGGGCGAGTACGCGTCGGCATTCCGAACTTTGCGGTTCGCCGTGTAGTGGTTGATCATCGAGTCCATGTTGCCGGCGCTGATCGCGTAAAACAGACGCGGCCGACCAAAGCGTTTCCAGTCCTCGCACGACTGCCAGTCCGGCTGGCTGACGATGCCGACCCGAAATCCGGCGGCTTCGAGGACTCGTCCCAGCAGCGCCATCGCGAAGCTCGGATGATCGATGTACGCGTCACCCGTTACGAAGACGACGTCGATCTCAGACCAGCCGCGAGCGTCGGCTTCGGCACGCGACATCGGCAGAGGTCGCGGGTCGCACCGCGCAGCACCAGAGCGCAGAGTCTCGCTGAGGGCGTCTCCACCAAAGTGCGAATCAGCAACGACGGGCAGTTCCAGCATCACGGTCCTACGGGAATCTCGATTGCGACGGGACGGCATTGTAGCCGGTCCGTGTCACAAAGCGTCCGCCGTGTGTACCGCTACCGGAAATGTGCGATCGATTAACGGATCGACCGTCACAACCGACATTCCTCGCCGCAATCGGCAAGCTGCCCGACCAAAGACGCTATCGCGTGGCAGCCGCAGCGTGCTGGCGGACATCGCCGACGGCCTCGTCCTGAGCCTTCTGATCGCCGAGATCGTGTCGCGAGGCGAGCTGCTGGAGCTGCCGCATTCGGGCGATGGCGTCATGCGGGAAGTTAGCGGCGGATGCGGCTTCGTGATGATCAGACATGGCTGGCCTCGACAGGAAACGTGGCTGAGGACTCCGCGTGATGGCTTCTTCTGGCATCAGATCTCGGCGATCGCTCAGCAGGCAAGGTGTGATGAATCGACTTTGCCCGATGAATGGCGGGGTGACGCCACTGGTTGCAGCCTGACGAAGCGGCTGGTCCAATTCGTGCCTGCCGCCGTCTGGATTGTCCGGACGTGCCGTCTGCCGCGTGTCAGGCGACGCCGGTTACGGAAGCTTGCCAGCTCCTGAGTCAGGGATGAGTACGATGCCGTTTTCCAACTTTCTGCAGACCGCAGTCGCTGCCGCTCGAACCGCCGGAGACGTTCTGCAGGAGTGGTCCGAGAAGTTCACGGTCTCGGAAAAGAGCCGCAAGAATCTGGTGACCGAAGCGGATGTCGCGTCCCAGCAGGCGATCTTCGACGCGATTCATGGTCAGTTCCCGGATCACAGCTTCCTCGGCGAGGAGGATCTGGCGGTCGAGAACGCCGACTCGGAATATCGCTGGATCATCGACCCGCTTGACGGCACCGCCAACTACGTGCATCGGTTTCCGTACTACGGCGTGTCGATCGCACTCGAACACAGGGGCGAGCTGGTGGTCGGCGTCATCTTCGATCCCAATCGCGACGAGATGTTCACAGCGACCCGCGGCGGCGGAGCCTTTCTCAACGACCGACCAGTCGCAACGTCGGACGTCGAGTCGCTGTACGAGGCGATGTGCGTCGCGAGCCTGCCCGTCGGAGCGACCGGCGACGAGGTGCAGATCCGGCAGTTCCTGCACACGCTGCCGAAAGTCCAGAGCGTCCAGCGGACCGGCTCGGCGGCGCTCAACCTGTGCTACGTCGCCTGTTCACGGATTGACGCCTACTGGTCCGGAACTCTGAAACCCTGGGACCAGGCGGCCGGAGCGTTGATCGTGACGGAAGCCGGGGGCCGAGTCTCAAAGATGAGCAACGCCGCGTTTGAGGTCGAACAGCCCGACCTGCTCGCCACCAACGGCCGCGCCATCCACGACGGCCTGAGCGCCGTGCTGAGCGAAGTTGCCTGAGTTGTAGCGGTAGGGCGCAAGCCCTCCGGCCCCCGCGTTGTGGCCAATCAGCCGGCACGCGTTAGCGTCCGGTTCCCAATCATCCGGAAAACCGCGAGCTAACGCTCGGCGGCTGATGACAACTCAGGGACCATTGGGCTTACGCCCTTCCGCTACCGGGTTCGATGGCTTGCTACTTCTTTGGCTTTTCCGGCAGTTGTCCCGCCAGGGCATTCGCAAACTGGATACCGAGGTCGATGTAGCCTGCCGTGTCGTAGTGCCACGGATCCGAGTAGTCGTACTTGTCGGTTGAAGTAACAAGTGCCGCGTTGCCGTCTTTTTCGCAGAAGGAGCGTTGAGCCTCACGGACTGTTTCGCCGAAGTCCCAGACTTTGCCGTCGTTTTTATCGTTGCCGGAATCGGAGATGCGTCCAACAACGACGCGCAAATCGTCGACTCGCCAAGCCGCTCGAATCAGGTCCATCAGACGTTTGAGATTCGCTTCGTAAAGGTCAGCGATCTCCTGGCTGCCGGCGTCGCTCTCGCCTTGCATCCAGACGACGCCAGCGGGAATCAGCTTGTCCTCGGTTCCGTCTCCGTCGATGTCGCGGTCTGCCGTCGCGTAGCGGACAGTCGCCAGAAAATGGTCGTACTGGTTGACGCCTTTGGCCTCTCCCTCGCCGCCAGTGAAGTCCGGATCCCAGCAGCCGAAGTTGCGGGCAGCTTCAATCGCGATCGACGTCCCGCCGCGCGAGTACTTCACGAAGGCGATGTTCCGGTCCGGGTAAATCTCCTTCAGCCGCCGACCGAGTGTCAGTTCGACGCCGAACCGATTCGAGTGCTGAGCGGTCTGGCCGTCCGACTTGAAGCCGACACCGTGGCCGGGTTTCAACACGGACCAGACGCCTCGGCCATCGACCGGCTTCGCATCCTGAGCCGTATTTCCGTGAAAGATCCAGACGCCATCGACCGGCGTGCTCAGCTCAGCCGGAAGCTGGTCAACGTAGCCATAACCGTCCATGTTCGACTGCCCGCCGAGATAGTAGACGTGAAAGTCGGTGGCGGACGCCGACGCGGAAACGCAGCAGCAGAGCAGGGCGGTACTAAGAACGCTGAATCGAGACATCGTGAAATCCTGTGTTGGCGGTTCGGTCACTGAGGCGGCGGCGACGGTCGCTCAGCATCCTCGCTGAGACGTACACTCCGCGTCCGTTGATCGAACGAGAGCTTAGCTCGCCCCGCCGCATCGCAACATCAAGCCGTAACGCCGCATGACTCCCGACGCCCAA
This sequence comes from Planctomycetota bacterium, assembly GCA_029977045.1. GTDB lineage: Bacteria > Planctomycetota > Planctomycetia > Planctomycetales > Planctomycetaceae > JAPOLP01. The sequence continues at coordinate 1,030 of JAPOLP010000626.1, read as the reverse complement.
ATCGAATTCGCCACGCAGGTCGTCCAGCGTCTCGTCGACGCCGGTTACGAAGCGTTATGGGCTGGCGGCTGTGTTCGCGATTTGCTGCTGGGGCGAACTCCCAAGGACTACGACGTCGCAACGAACGCCCGCCCGGATCAGGTGCGCGAGCTGTTCGGTCGTCGTCGAACTCTGGCAGTCGGCGAGAGTTTCGGAGTGATCGTCGTACTCGGACCAAAGGCCGCTGGCCAGGTCGAGGTCGCGACGTTCCGGACCGATGGTGACTACCTCGACGGTCGCCGTCCTGACTCCGTGACGTTCTGCACGGCTGTCGAAGATGCGAAGCGACGTGACTTCACGATCAACGGAATGTTCTTTGATCCGCTGAGCGAACGCGTGCTCGACTTCGTTGGCGGCGAACGAGACCTCGCCGCTGGCGTCATCCGCGCGATCGGCGACCCGACCTCGCGAATGCAGGAAGACAAATTGCGGATGCTGCGAGCCGTCCGGTTTGCGGCGACGTTCGAGTTCCATCTCGACGAAGACACCGCGACAGCGGTGCGCTCGATGGCGACGCAGATTGACGTCGTTAGTGCCGAACGGATCGCTGCCGAACTGCGAAGAATGCTCGGGCACGAGCACCGCGACAGGGCGCTGCAATTGACGGCTGATGTCGACCTGCTGCAGCAGATCCTGCCCGAGCTGCAGGCTGTGGCTGAGCGCCCCGCCGAGTGGTCGCGACTGTTGCAGCACCTGCGTCTGCTCGGCGACGCAGATTTCTCAGTGGCGTTCGCGGCCGTCTTTGCGGCGATTGCTGATGCTCGAAATCTCAATGACGAAGAAGCGGCGGCGGCCATTGATGCCGCCGGTCGCCGACTGCGTCTCTCGAACCGAGAGATCGCCGACGCGAACTGGCTGACGACTCATCGACATGCCCTGAGAGACGCTGCGAGCCTCAGTCTTGCGAGAATTAAGCGGACCCTTGCCGAGCCACTGGCAGGTAACCTGCTGAAGTTCGACCGGGCCGATCGCCTCTCACGCGATGAGGAGC
>JAPOLP010000400.1 GCA_029977045.1 Planctomycetota bacterium | reverse complement strand
GCCTGACGGCTCCGGGACAGCGGATCCAGGCCAGCGACGACTGCCCGATTCACGACGGCATCGTCACGCCGCACGGCATCTACTTCACCTGGGTCGACGCGCATCTGGCTCGCGTGAATCCGGAAACGCTGCAGCGGGAAGACGTCTGGGACCTCGCGAAGATGATGTCCGGCCTGCGCCGCCCGGGCTGGTGTCGCGGCCTGCACGTTGTCGACGAAGACCGCTTCCTGGTCGCGTTTACCCGAATGCGACCGACGAAGTGGCAGAACAACGTGAGCTGGGCCAGCCTTCGCGAACTGAAAGCCCTGTACCGGATGCCCGCCCGAGTCTGCCTGTTCAACGTGCGTGACCAGCGAACCGAATGGGAATTCGACCTGCAGGACGTCGGCATGACGACGGTGTTCTCGATCCACGAGGCTCCGGAGGCTGAAGTCACTCAGGCGGCAGCGTGACGATGAAGCTTGCAGCGCAAAGACGCAAAGACGCTAAGAGTCGCAAAGGCAGCCTTAAAGTCTGGCTTTCTTTGCGGTTCTCTGCGTCTTCGCGCCTTTGCGCTGCCATCAGTCCATCCGGGCTCGGAGGACGTATTTCTTGACGCAGCATCCCGCCACTATCCCGCTGAAGCCGTTGTCGCTGCGGACGAACTTTCTGTGGACGTTCGCCGGCAATTCGATTGCCGCGGTCTGCCAGGCGGTCGTGCTGCTGGTTCTGCTCAACACAACGACGCTGGAAGCGACGGGCGAATATTCGACGGCGCTGGGCTGGTGCGCTCCGCTGTTCATGTTCGCGGGGCTCGATATCCGGATCCTGCTGGCGACGGACAGCCGCAGCGAGTTCCGCTTCAGCGAGTATCTCGCAGTGCGGCTGCTGCTGACGGGAGTCGCACTGGCCTGCGTGCCGATCATCGCTCTAGCGACCGGGCGAGGCGGCGACGGTGTGCTGATCTTCCTGGGCGTCGGCATCAACCGGCTGCTGGAACTCGTCTCCGACGCGTTCTATGGCCTGATGCAGCGGGCCGAGCGGATGGATCGGGTCTCGCACTCGATGGTCATTCACGGCCTCGTTTCGTCGGGTATTCTGGCGGCAGTCGTCTGGTTGAGCGGCCAGCTCGTCACCGGCCTGCTGCTGGCCGCCGGGGCGAATCTCGCGATCCTGCTGCTGTACGACGTACCGCTGGCAACGCGGCTGGCCGAACAGGTGGAAGGCTCCGGACAGGACTCACTGCGAAACGTTCTGACCGCGCAGCCGAAGCGTCTCTGGCAACTCGCCTCGCAGGGCATGGCACTCGCCGTCCGGAAACTGTTTGTGTCACTCAACGCAAACGTGACGAAGCTCTTTGTCGACGGGATGTGCGGCACAGCGTTGGCTGGCGTGTTCGCTCCGTTCGCGGCGGGAGTCAACGCGTCGACGACGGTCTCGCGAGCCCTTAATCAGGCCGTCGCGTCGCGGCTCGGCAAGCTGGCCGCGAACAACGACATGCCCGGCCTGCAGAGGCTGATCAACAAGCTGCAGCTTCTGTATCTGGGCATGGGAGCGGCTGGGATCGCCACCGCCTGGCTGCTCGGACATTTTGTCCTGAGCCTGCTCGTTCCGCCGAACGTCGCCGAATTCAGCCCGCTGCTGGTGATCGTGATCGCCGCCGTGGCCGTGCAGTATCAGGGCGGCATCCTCGACATGGCCCTCGTCGCGCTGCGTCGAGTCAACGTGCTGGTGCCGGTCTCCGGAGCGACGCTGCTGACAACCGTCGTCGGCTGCTGGCTGCTGATCCCCGAATTCAGTCTCGCCGGAGTCACGATCGCGATGCTCGCCAGCCGCGTCGTTCGCGTCTCGATCCTGACCTGGTTCATTCGCCGCGAGATGTCGGAACGACGTGCTGAAATCGATTCCGCTTCGAATGAGATCGCTGCCGCAGCCTGACGAATCCGATTCGCTGATCTGAACGGAGTCCCTTGATGCTGGTACGACTGCTCGCAGCAATCGCCGCAGTCCTGGCTCTGCAGTGTTGCGGTTGCAGTTTCAGCGATCTGAGTTTCCTGAACGTGCAGACTTCTGCGCCACCGCGAGCAATCTCCAAAGAGGTCCAGCGTGAATTCGCCGCCTGCCGGTCGCTCGAAGACGTTCAGCGTCTTCTGCAGGTCATGGAAAACTCGCGGGAAGCACAACTGTGGGTGGAAGCTCTCCTGAGTGGCTGAGGCCAGCACGGTAACTGGTACGACGTTGCCGTCGTTGAGTTTCTGTTGAAGCACTGGCCATCGGCCTACGGCGATCATCCGAAGTTCGGACCGGACAGCGACCGCTTCGATACCCGCCGCCTGTTCGACATTACGCAGCACGTTCTCAGTGAGAACCCGGAACTCGTTTACCAGGCCTTCTGGTACCTTCAGTGGGAACGCAGGCCGCTCGACTTCGCGACTCTGATGCGCGACCTCGAACCTCCATTGATGGGTCAGTGCGTGAGTATTGAAGGAGAGTTCTACCCCTGGATCCTGATGGAAGCAGGGATCGCGTCAGGCGTTTCGGGAGAGTGCTTCGGTGGATCGCTGGCGAGCAATTAGAACTATGAAACGTTGGAAACAGACCGCCTGCTGATCAACGGCTACGTCGCCAGCCAGCGACCGTTTCTGAAGTACGACCACAAACTCGGTCGATACGTCGTCGACACCGTGGCGAAGGACGACAACCGTTATCTGACGCCCGACGACCAGACAGCATCACCGCGACCGACGCCGTTGCCCAACTGGTCGACTGATTCAAACTGACCGATACCGGGGCCGTATTATCCGCTTTTCCGCCGTATCGAGCACGCGTTACATCGCAGCCCGTGCCTGGCCAGCCCCGCCAGCAAGCGATTCATGCCGCTTCAACGGCCACCGCCACAATCGAGCCCAGCGTCCTGCCGATGATGACAGCTCACTCGCTACTGTTTCGACAAAAGAACAAAAGCGCGACTCAGCATCAATTGCTTCAGGATAACCCCTGGTACTCTTCTGCTCTGAGGATTCTGTCCCGGGTTGTGACCTTTGCCTGCTGCGGCACCGTGGAATCCTCATACCAGTCTTATCGCTGGCCACAGATGAGCGGAGCGGCCCCGAGAAACATTCATCGTTGCTAGATCAGGACGTCTTTCAGAATGTGCGTTTCCTCGACGCCGGTCAGACGCATGTCGAGACCCTGGAAGGGGACGGTGAATTTCTTTTCGTCGATGCCCAGCAGGTGCAGCATCGTGGCGTGCAGGTCGCGGATGTGGCAGATATCGGTGACTGAGTTGTAGCCCAGTTCGTCCGTCGCTCCGTAACTGGTGCCGCCCTTGACGCCGCCGCCGGCCATCCACATTGAGTAGCCCTTGATGTGGTGATCGCGGCCGGCGCCGCCTTTTCCCTGAAACATCGGCGTGCGGCCAAATTCGCCGCCCCAGATGATCAGCGTGTCCTTCAGCATGTCGCGCTGCTTGAGATCCTGGACTAGAGCCCAGGTCGCCTTGTCGGTCAGGCCGCAACACGTATTCATGTACTGAACCAGGCCACCGTGATGATCCCAGCCGCGGTGGTACAGGTGGATGAACCGCGTGCCCCGCTCAGCCAGACGCCGGGCCAACAGGCAGTTGGATGCGTACGACCCATCACCCGGCTTCGCGCCGTACATGTCGAGTATGTGCTGCGGTTCGTCGGAGAAGTCCATCAACTCGGGCACCGACGTCTGCATCCGGAACGCCATTTCGTAAGCGGCGATGCGCGTGTCAATTTCGGCATTCCGAACGGTCTCGTTGCGGTGCCGATCGAGCTGCTGGATCGACCGAACGAGCTGTTCCTGCAGGCCAGGCGAAACTCCGTCGGGCGAGCGCACGTAGTGGACCGGGTCGCCGCTTGAATTGAACTCGACGCCTTGAAAACGGCTCGGCAGGAACCCAGCTCCCCACTGGCGAGATGCAATCGGTTGAGGATTCCGTCCACCGACACTCGTCAATACGACAAAGCCCGGCAGGTCCTCGGCTTCGCTGCCGAGTCCATAATTGACCCACGCTCCCATTGACGGTCGACCGTTGATTGACGTTCCGGTGTTGAGAAACGTGTGCGCGGGGTCGTGATTGATCTGCTCGGTGAGCATCGACCGAATGATGCACAGGTCGTCGGCCATCTTGCCGTGCCAGGGCAGGAAGTCGCTGATGAGCTGCCCGCTCTCGCCGTACTTCTGGAACTTCGTCATGTGGCCCTGCACCTTCAGTTCCTTGCCCTGAAGCTGTGCGATGGGCTGTCCCTTCGTGAACGATTCCGGCATCGGCTGGCCGTTCAGGCGGTCGAGTTCCGGCTTGTAATCGAACGTCTCCAAATGCGATGGTCCTCCGGCCATGCAGAGAAAGATTACGCGTTTGGCTTTCGGCTCGTGATGCGGCAGCCAGGCAAATCCCGGTGGGATTCCGACCGCTTGCTGTGCATCCGGCTTCGCACCTTCAACACCGCGCAGCCCCATCGAAGCCAGCGCTGCTGCACCAAGCCCGACCCCGGTGTTCGACAAAAACGTTCGTCGTTTCAGTTGCTGTGTAAGGTCCATCGTTCTGTCCCCAATCGACAGTAGGCCGGATCAAGCTCTGTGCCGCTCCGGCAGCAATTCGGTCATGACTCGTGAGTGCATCCGTAGAAAAGCAATACGGAAATCAAAATCAAAAGACACCAACAGATTGCGATCGGCTCAGCTTCGGTACCGGATAGTCTTCCAGACTGACGGCTTGCCTGTACTGCAGCCAGGATCGAAATGAAGACACTACCCCAACTGAGTACTTCGATGACTCTGTCTGGAATTCCATTCCAACTCACGTGCCAGGGGCGGACACTGGAATCCACACGTACTTGAAATGCAATCACTGTCAGGGTGGTCGTCGCAAGAAGCAGCAACAAGTACGGCACACGATAGGCCATCACCCTGCCGAGGATGATTTCGTGTAACAACTTTTTGCTGCTGGAGGCTGCCATTGAGTTTCCGCTCTTCAGTTCCGCGTGTTGGTTTCGTTGAGATTCAGGATCGCCCGTGCGACCGTTGTCCAAGCGGCAAGTTGCCTGCCGTTGAGTGAGCTGTCCGCTTTTGACTGGCCAACGGAATCGAGCTTCGTCGCAGCAGCCTCGTCTTTCTCAAAGCTGCTCCGTGCTGACGTCAGCAATGCCACAAGGACGTCTCGTTCAGCAGCGTCAGGCGTTCGCGACACCGCGTTCTCGAACGCGAAGTTCAATCGAGCCGCGTCGTCGTCTCCGCCTTCAGTAAGAATCCGCTGGGCAAATGCCCGAGCGGCTTCGACAAACGTCGGATCGTTGAGCAGCGTCAGCGATGCCAGCGGCGTGTTCGATCGCGAACGCTGAGCCGTGCACTCCTCGCGTCGCGGAGCATCAAAGGCCAGCAGCATTGGATGCAGAAACTGCCGCTGCCAATGAACGTACAGACCGCGACGCCACTGATGGTTGTCGGTGTCGGAGCTGTATTTTCGCGTCGGGAAGTTCAGATGCCGGTAATAGCCCGCTGGCTGATACGGCTTGACGCTGCGTCCGCCGATGTCGCGAACCAGCAGGCCGCTGATTGCCAGAGCGTTGTCACGAACCATTTCGGCAGGCACTCGGAAGCGGGACTGGCGAGCGTATAGACGGTTGTTCGGGTCGCGCTGCTTCAGCTCGTCGGTTTCGAGCGATGACTGTCGGTAAGTGCGGCTCATCACGATCAGTTTGAGAACGTCGCGGATATTCCAGCCGCTCTCGACAAACTCGTGCGCCAGCCGGTCGAGCAGTTGCGGATGCACTGGAGCCTCGCCCTGGCCGCCGAAATCGTCGAGCACTCGCGCGAGT
>JAPOLP010000490.1 GCA_029977045.1 Planctomycetota bacterium | reverse complement strand
TCCGGGCTTCGTTTAACTGGCCCAGGTCACTCGTTGCCTTCGGTTGAAGTTGCTGCAGGTCGAGCCGTACCTGCTGGACGTTCTGCAGCAGCCGCCGTCCGTCATCCGCGACTTTCTTGTACGTCTCCAGCTTTTTCAGTGGATTGCCACCCTTGGCGACTTTCACCAGGTCTTCGAGAGCCTTGTACTGCTTGTCGATCTGTTTTGCGCGAGCTTCCAGACTCTCGAAGTCGTTCTTCCATTGATCTTCAAGCTGATCGGCGAGACGGACGGACTCCAGGTTGCGGGGGTCGTATTCCAGCTTTGCCCGCTCGAAGACATCCTTCGCCCAGTCCTTGCCAAGCTTCTCGAAGTCGATGCCTTCACCCTCTTCTTCTGGTGGCGGCTCGACGCCTTCAAGCTGTCCTGATTCTGTTCGTTTCGTACTCCACGAAAGTCCGGTCACGACGGCTTTATCGAGCACGTACGAACCGTGCAGCAAAGCCATGCCGTCAATGTCGCCTTCCAGCGACTCAAACTCGACGAGATTCTTCATCGGCTTCTTCGCGTTCGCGACAGTTACCGATTCGAGATGCACGGTCGGCGGAAACAGAGTCGTTGTCAGGCCAGTAATTTCGACCTTCGCCTGCGCCGCCTTCTGGCCGCCGGTGATCGCTCCCATCCGCAGCAGGGGATCAAACAGAAACGTAAAGAACGCCCAGACGATCGCGACGACAAGGCCGCGGGTGATCAGGTAACTCCAGCGTGGGCCAAATCCCGCCGGCTTCTTTTTTTCGGGCTTCTTCTCGGCGGTTTCGTTGCCGTCTTCCACATCGCCGGCCTCGGTCGAGTCCTCCGGCTGGACAGCTGCCTCTTCGCCAGCCGCTGTCTCACTGACCGTCTTTCTTTCTGAGGCTTCCGAAACTGCAACGTTTCCAGCACCGGTGCCCGTCATCGTTTCGGGCTGCGCGATGTCGTCCGCGGCTGCAAACGACGCCACCTGTTCGACCAGCCCATCAGCCACCGCTGGTTCTGGTGAATCGACCTGGTTTTCGGCAGCTTCCGGATTCCTGCTCTCTTCAGCCATTGCGGAGTCCTTTCCGCGACTAAGTAGGCCGCGTGCGACGCGGCGGTATCTTCAGTGAATGATCTCTGCCGCGTTGATCGCGGCCTGCGTCAGCTCATCTTCGCCGCGAGTTCCGTCCCCAGCAGCAATTGTGCGAGCCGGTATTTCCCCAGCCGTTCCGACAGGTCGGGAACGTATTTCGCAAACAGCGGTCGGCTGACGAAGAATGCTGGCAGCGCGAGTGCTGCCCCCAGCGCGAAACTGCCGAGCACGATCGTGTTGTTGAACTTCGTCCACGGAGCGACCGGCATGTTGTACAACTCGGTCCAGAACGAAGTGAGCGCCTCGTTCGCCAGCAGCGTCTGGCCGATTGGATGCGTCAGGTTGTCGAGCAGCGGCCCGAGCCACGAGACGCCCAGTGCCGTCAGCATCCCCACGCCCAGGTTCACTCGCAGTGACCCGAGAACGATCATCAGGGTGATCGCGATCAGGTTGCCCTTCGGCACGAGCCCGATCATCAGCCCCAGAGCAAACCCCAGCGCCATCTGCGTCGGCGTGTTGTCCTGCACGAGGGCTCGGGCGAGAAAGCGAAGAGGTCTCAGAAAAAACATCGTCGGCATCCTTGCTGAGAGTGACACGCCGCTCCGCGGCGTTGACCCGACTGACCTCACGGAGCGAGGTGTCACATTCGACTGCTGTTTCCCTATCGCAACCGTGTTTCGGCGGTCAGCGGCAGCGTCACGTTGGTTGATTCGACCATGATCGGTTCGCCCAGGCCAACCTTATCGGTTGCCTGTTCATAAAACTGCAGAGCTTCCGGAACGCGGGCCCGCAGGTCGGCAGCCCGTCGAGCGTCCGAGGGGTGTGTCGACATGAACTCCAGTGGCTGGTTGCCGGACTTCGCGGCGGCGAATCGTTCCCAGAACTGCGGAGCTTCGCTCGGGTCGTACCCAGCCTTGGCCATCAGCTTCAGGCCGATCTGGTCCGCCTCGGATTCGTGCAGACGGCTGTAGGGCAGCACGCCAGCGTATTCGGTTCCGACGTTGTAGACCGTCTGCACGATCTCCTGATGCTTGTCGTACTCGTCGCCCTTCATCCAGCGGCCGACCGCGTCGACGCCCAGGCTGCCAATCTGCTTGGCCTTCTGAGCCGCCATGCGTTCTCCGCCGTGCCGAGCCAGTGCGTGAGCGACCTCGTGCGACATCACGACCGCCAGTCCGGCTTCGGACTGACACAGCGGAAGGATGCCTTCGTAAACGACGACCTTGCCGCCCGGCAGACAGAATGCATTCTGGACGTTCTTGGCGACGACGTTGAACTCCCAGTCGTAATCAGGTCGGTTCGAGGCCGCTGCGATGCGGTTGCCGACGCGACGGACCATGTCGACATACCGCTGATTCTGCGACAGCGGTTCCTCTTTCAGGACGTCCTGATAAGTCGTCAGCCCAAGCTGCAACTCCTCGCTCTCGGTCATCCCGATCAGCGGAGCGTCCGGGCTGAACCCAACCCGCTTCTCACCCAGCGGCACCTGTCGGCATCCCCAGGCAATCAGACAGACCAGTGGCAAGGCCACCGCAAGCGATCGACGAACAACGGGCGCTGCAAAAGCGCCGGATCCGTGGCGCAGCTTCATCGTGGAGAACCCTGAAGAAAGGAAGGACGATTGAGGTGGGATGTCGTGGTGAGAACCTCGTCCGGCCACAGAGCGCAGCCAGCAACAAGGCCATCAAAGAGGGGAGTCCGCCGCCATCGAAGTAGCGACGAATGCGCAAGTGTCTGGAAAACCTGCGATTCAGGACAAGATCGTTTTTCGCAGTCGCGAGGTGTCTGGCCGAACTCAGGTGGACAGGTTCCGTTGACGTGTGCTCCTTGCGGCCTGATAACGGGGCCGTTTGCACCGTGGATACACGGTTCTTGACAGGTAAATGTCTTGGACGGGCGAAACAATGTCGTACGGTGTACGGGTTGCACTTGATTGTGTCATTACGATTCCGGCGATTTTTGTGGCCGCCTTCGGAACTGGGTTTGTTGCTGTCATCGCAGTACATGCCGCGATAGACGCTCTTTTCGGAGACACCACCACCGGCATCGTCTGCGGCGTCATTTTCGGTATGCAGCTCGTTTTGGTGACGTTCATGGTCGCCTGCCACGTCCCAATGTTCTCTGGTCGCTGCGTACCCGCCGAATTCTCAGATGTGCAACTTAAGGAGCTACAGATAAGAACGCGAAATGCCCGTTACGGTCTGGGGGCCTTGCTTTTAGTCATCGCTGTCCAGAGCACGACGCTCCTTCTGGAATTTACGCCGCTGCGCTTGGTCCTTGCTCTTACGTTCTCGCTCATTTGGTTTCCAATCGCGTCCTGGGTATTCGGCAACAATCGATTGGCAATCAAATGGCAGCCAAAGAGGTGATGGAAAGTTTATTATCCTCTCGCGTGGGGGCGGAGAGAAATCTTCAGACCAAAGTGACCATTGCTCGTACCAGGTCCGTCCGAAGGTCTCCCGCAGTCTGATCTACATTTCGTTTCTGACCGAAAAGTGGAGACCTTCGGTCGACGCATTGGCGAGGACAAGAGGCCTGCACCGAGCAGAGACCTGACTCGCGAGAAGCTCGAAGGCTGGATCTCGGCAGGTCTGCAACGCCTGTCGACACAACATGGCCGCTCATAGGCTGTTTCCATGAGAACGCGTCGCAAACGGCGGCAGGTCTTCCTCACTTTGGTTGTTGCCGCGCTGATCTACATCGGGTCGTATTGCTGCCTCTCGGCGTGCGGCGGATATCACTTTGGCCAGTCGGGCCGTGTTCGCTACGGCTTTGGGCTTGCCGTCAGCGACATTGTGATTTGGCAGCCAGAGTTTCTGCGGTGGCAGCGTGTCTCGGACACACGAGGCGAAGGGGCCACTCGCGGCAACATCCTCGGTTACGCCTACTGTCCGTTGATTGCGATCGACCGTTGGCTCATTCACCCGACGCGGGCGGCTCTATAGTCGATGAAGCAGCGCGTTCGATGCGTCACCTCAGATGTCGTCCCATCTGACTTCGACGCTGTCGACGAAGAGGCCGCCCCAGAAAGTTCCGCAGCGAGCCCAGCCGGAGGTTGTTTCGCCGTCCTCAGAGGCCACGGTGATGCGGTAGATCATCTGGCCTCGCGACGTGGTCCAGAAAACGGACCTCGATTCACCCGGCAGGGACTCGCGGAAACGAGCTTCAAATGGCTCTCGGCGGCCCACTGTTCGAGCATCCGCTGCGAGCGTGTCAGCGACCACGAAATCCACAGCGGGATCAGCCCCAGGGAGAGGGCTCCAATTGCGAGCGGGATCAGAGATTCCATCGTTACGCCCTGGCACTGTGCTCTTACTGTTCCCTCACCTCTCAAAGTCAGATGCGTTCCGCATTGATGAGCAGGAACCGCAGCGTGGGGAGTCCGGAGTCACAGGCCAGGCGTTGGGCGGCCCAAGGCTACTTCGCGTCCCACCACCAGCGGCGGTCGCCGAGGTCTTCGGCACCGCGAGCCTTCTCGGCACTGGCAACGATGCGAACGCCCTGTCGCGTGACAGCTTCGTTATCGAGGACTGCCGCGAGGTCGACTCGGACACCGCCTGCCACCTGGACAACAATGTCACGGCCTCGGAACACGCGGTGATTGACGACCGACTCAACTTCCGTCGGAGCGTTAAATCGATTGATCAGATAAGCCCCGTCGTTGCTGAAGGAGCCGAAGTCCCAGCCCGCTCGTTCCGCCGCACCTTCGTGCCGCAGGATGGCCGCAACCAGAGCGAGGTCGAAGACGTTCTGCAGATCGGCGAAGACGACGTCCTGTTTCGCCAGTTCGGCATATTGCTGAGTGAACTTCTGGGCAAAGGTCAGATTCGAGCCTTCCGACTTGCCGGTCTGCACCTGCTGGCCAAGGTCGTTCAGCAGCTGGTTTTCAGACTGGCAGAGCACGGACGAGCCGACGAATTCAAAGCCGTTCTCGTCAGCCGTGTGCAGAACGTCGTCGTACTTCATCGTCAGCCACCAGCGGAGAGCGTCAAGCTTCGAGGCCTTCTGTTCCTGAGCGGTCATCAGATCGAAGATGCTCGGAATAGCGACGTTCTTCGCGAAGTCGTACTTCCCGATACCGATCAGCTTCATGCG
>JAPOLP010000622.1 GCA_029977045.1 Planctomycetota bacterium | reverse complement strand
TCTGGCTTCTGCAAACCAGACATCCGGCTCGTCGTCACTGGATTCAGCATCCACAGCAGGGCTCTCGCATCGACGAAGCACTGCGCCCACGAATGCTTCATCGTCTCGGAGAGCACAGACGCTGGCACAGATCAGTCGATGAATTCTGGCGTCTGCTCTCAGCTGACTGGCCAGCTGCGGATCTGCGTCGACCGCCTCGGTCGACGCGTCCATTTCCCGGTCCGTCGCCTGTCCGGCCAGAACCGACGTCCAGAGTTCCTGGACTGAAGGCTGTTCCTGATTGCTCATTGCACGCTCCCCGAAGTGCCGGGCCGCTCAATGCACTGCCGTAACGCCGTACGAATTCGCAACAGCATCATGCGAATCGTGCCGGGACGACGGCCGAGCTCCGCTGCGATGCTCTCGGCAGATTCATCCTCGAAGTAGAACCGTTCGATCAGAGACCGCTGCCGAGACTCGAGATGGTCCAGGCAAGCCTGCAGTCGGGCCATGACCTGATCGTCCTCTGCATCGTCGGACGGAATCTCAGCTCTCGCTGCCAGGAGATCTGCCTCTGCGAACTCGGCCAACAGGTCGCGACGTCGACGGCGGACCGTCTCACGACGCAGAAAGTCCAGAGCACGATGACGGGCGATTCCCAGTAGCCAGGCTCTAAGGTTCCCCGTCGCCTGATACGTACCGAGGTTCTGCCAGGCCTGCACGAACACTTCCTGCGCGACATCGTCGACGTCGGGCATGCGGCCCAGATGTCGCGTGACTGCACGTCGCACATCGTGCTGAAAACACCGAACGATCTCAGCAAATGCACCGACCGACCCGGATTGGGCCGCGTGAATCAGGGCTGAGATTTCGGCGTCGTCCATGTCGATCACAAGGGTGCTCATACACGTGAAGTCGTACCGCACGCCCGAGCGTCACAGAAAAAGCGGGGCGATCGGGACCAAACTGAAGAAATCGGCACCAGCATGAGGAAGCCGGCCCGCCGGCCCGTTACCGAATTGCCTGCGACGACTGGCCATTTGAGACAGACTTCAGGATTCATCCGGCGCGAAGTCTCTCACTGGAAGCCACGCGTCAGAGGCGTCGCTATCCGAACATTGCCGCGACCGGAGTGCCGTGGTCGGTGATGGGGACGGGGCGGGAGCCGTCGAAGAGTTCGCGGGCAGGGTTGATACCCAGAGCCGCGTGAATCGTCGCGTGGAAGTCGGGGATCGAGACCGGGTTCTCGACGATCTTTTTGCTGAGTTCGTCGGTGACGCCGTACGCCCCGTGATGTTTCAGGCCGCCGCCGGCCAGCAGCAGGCTGAAACAGGTTCCCTGGTGTCCACGACCGCCGCGAGCGTCGTACGACGCCGGGCGTCCGAACTCGGTTCCGATGACCACAAGCGTCTTATCCAGCAATCGCTGCTGTTCGAGGTCCGTGATCAGCGCCGACAGAGCGATGTCGAGTTCCTTGATCAGCAGGTGCTGGTTCTGCTGGCCTTCGTTGTGCGTGTCCCAGCCGGTGCCGTTGATGAAGTTCAGGTTGTGCGACACCTCAATAAACCGCACGCCGGCCTGGACCAGACGGCGAGCCAGCAGGCAGCGCTGGCCGAACTCGCCACCGTATGCGGTTCGCAGGTCAGCGGACTCGTCTTTGAGGCGGAAGTGACGCATAAAGTCCGGGCCGGCCAGACGCATCGCCTCAGCCTGAGCGGCGCGGTACTGGTCGATGATCGAGCCTTCTGGAACGCGGGCTGTCAGCGGTTCCAGCAACTCACGACGATGCTCGACGCGTGCGGGCGTGACATCCTCCGGACGGGAGAACCCTGCCGGGCCGCTTTCGGTATCGACGAGGTAGACGTAGCCGCCTTTGGCTCCCAGGAAGCCGGGGCCTCGGCTGACGTTGGGATAGCCGATCAGCATGTAAGCGGGAACGTCCGGGCTGGCTGGCCCGAGAACATGCCCGATGATCGAACCAATGGACGGATACGTGATGCTGCCGCTGATGAGGCGTCCGGTGTGGACGAAGTTCGTGCCGAAAGCGTGCTCGTCGATCAGGTGATGATTGATCGTCCGCATGGCTGTCAGGCGGTCGGCCAGCTTCGCCGTGCGCGGCAGGTGCTCGCAGAACTGCACGCCAGGAACGACCGTGTCGATCGCGGTGTATTCGGATCCAGCGAGCTTCGGTGACGCCTTCGAGTTGCCTCGCCTTTTCGGATCGAACGTGTCCACCTGGGCCATTCCTCCGCCCAGCCAGAGGAACACAACGTGCTCGGCAGTGCCTTTGGGCAGAGGCGTCTCCGCCGTCGCAGCGAGAGCTGGAGACGCGGTGAGAGCAGCGCCGGAGAGAACACCAGAGTGTTTCAGAAAGTCGCGTCGGTTCATGTTTCGTGATTTAGTCGCAGAGTGCGTGACTCAGTCTGAAAGCTGGAGCCCGGATTAGGGTGTGTAAATCAGCTCGGGCGAGTTGAGGATCGCCCACAGAGCATCTTCCATGCGGAGACGCCAGTCGCTGTTGAGCGCATTCGTTGGCGGATCGCCACGACGGGCTGCCGCTTCGTGTTCCATGGCGAGCGTGTTTGCCGGACCGTCGACATGGTTCGACCAGCTCACGTAACGGACCCGCTCGCGTCTGACCGGCGGTGGTGAGATTCGATCGGCTGGTGGGATGACTCGTGCTGCGTAGCCCTCTGACAGAAAGCTCACGTAGCGGGCTTTCTCCTCAGTTGAAGGCCGCCGGGTAAGCAGTCGCAGGAACAGACGCTCGACGAGTTGCTCAACCGCCTGATCTTCGAGAGCAAGCTGCGTAACGCCGTGCCGGTCGCTGAGCCGAGTCAGCCAGGTGCTCATGACGCCGTTGGCGAAAATCGCCGGCTGCAGCATGTTGGGCTCGGTGTCGCGCGTGCTGCGAGGATCCTGCCGGGCGCCGCGCCAGTCGAACGCCTCCATGACACTGGTCACTGCGGTGATGCGGGGCAGGGCGAGACTAGGTCGGTCGCGTTCGTTTGATGTCGAGGCCAGCATCCACGCGCGGCGAGGCTTGCCCAGCGTGATGGCGTTCTGAAGCTCGCGAACGCTGTCGATGTCGAGGCTGACTTCTTCCAGATCGAAAGGGGTTCCGGTCGCGTGGAAGACGGAATCGACAAGCTGCTCGGCAGTCAATCGACGCGGAGCTGGAGCAATGTAGAGCGGGCTGGTTTCAAGCAGTGTCGGGTCGGTCGCTCGCTGGTACGTTTGCGAGTTCAGAATCAGCCGGCTGATCGCTTTGACGTCGTAACCGGACGCCACGAACTGCTGTCCGAGCCACCGCAGCAGCTGCGGATGCGACGGTTCGCCCTTTTCCCAGTCGGCGATGTCCGCGACGAGGCCTCGTCCCATCAACCGTTCCCAGATGCGATTGACCATGACCTGGGCAAAGCGTTCGTTCTGCGGCGCGGTCACCAGAGCTGCCAGACGATCGCGGGGACTCTCTGGATGTTCCGCGAGCGAATCAGCGACCGTCTCGTCGCAGTACCGCTCGAACGGCCACGCGGGTTTGATCTCAGCACCGGGTTCGAGACTGACCTCGATCAGCGGCTTGCGACCAGTTGTCTGCAGGCGTCCGGCTGGCACGCTGCTTGAGCCCGGCAACTTGACCGGCGCCTGCCGCAGCATTGCGGCAAGCTGCAGCAGGTCTTCCTGGCGGGAAACGTGTGCCGGGGCGTCGTGGCAGCGGGCGCACTTCATCTCGACGCCCAGAAATGCCGAGCTGACGATGATTCCCTTGGCCGCCATCGGCAGGTCGTTTTGCGACGCGGTCGCGAATCCCGCCGGGCCGCCGAACCGCTCGCTGCCTTCCATTCGGATCAGCTCGGTGACGAACAGGTTCACCGGTTTGTTGTCGAGCAGCGACTCGTACAACCACCAGCGGAACGGGCCAGTATTGTTGAGCGTCGGATTGATGACGTTCGGGTTCTCGGCCAGCACATCGAGCCAGTAACCCATCCAGTGGTCCGCCCAGCGTTCGTCCGCAAGCAGCTTGTCGATGACGTCCGCTCGGCGAGTAGTGGCGTTGGCGTTCTGAAACGCAGCGATCTCAGCCTCGGTCGGAACGACGCCGACAGTGTCCAGCGTGACTCGCCGCAGGAAGGTGAGGTCGTCGGCCAGCGGAGTCGGCTCAAAACTCGTCACAGCAAACTGCGGCCAGACAGCACCGTCGTCGATCCAGCGTTTCAGCAGCGAGACCTCGGCCTCAGAGAGCCGCTCGCCTTTGGGCGGCATGACGACACCTTCGTCCTGCGAGGTCACGCGAGCGATCAACGCACTCTCACTGGACTTGCCTGGCACGATGGCCGGCCC
>JAPOLP010001163.1 GCA_029977045.1 Planctomycetota bacterium | reverse complement strand
GTTTTAAACTGACACTCCTCTGCCGCGTGCCGCCTGCGGGAAAGCGCAGTCTTGCCGGTCAAGCAAATTTTGATTGAGTTTGGCATCCGAATCGCTTTGGTCTTCTTCCGTTGATTCGACACGACGAATCGATACTTCGCGACAGGCATGATCGACTGTTGATGAGGTTACCAAGGCTGTGACGACGGGCCGCTGCCTCGACCGTTTCCCCAGGAACGAGCAGGGCCACCTCAGGAATCGGCGTGAGCAGACTCGTCTGCCATCGCGGTCCTTCTCACAGCGGGCCAATGGTTATTCGTGAGAAGGAGGTTCTTTGATGCCGCATGCCCCCCAATGGCTGCAGGAGCTTGTCAACGACGTCGCAGCATCGACCGATTCGCTGCTTAACGAAGTCGAACTCGGCTGTCACATTTTTCAGAACGCCGACACTGCAGAGTGGGAAGTCACTCTGTTCGCGGAAGGCCCCGACTGGGGCGGTCGGCTCTCGACAGCCAGCTTCTCGCCCGTGCTTTCCATTGATGTCCTCGCGGTCGCGCAAACGCTGGACCGTGTGACAAACTGCCGCTGGCAAACCGCCGGGCTCTCCTCGGACGACGATCTCGGCCCTCACCTGAGTGTTGAGGGCGATCGCTGCGGCCACGCTGTGTGGCTGCGTGTGCTGAGCCGGAAGCCGGCAACCCTCAACGAAACAACATCCGAGTTCAGCTTTCTGCAGAACTAGCAGAACAGTCTGACTGAATGATTGCTTGAGACCTCGACGCCCGGCTTCGCCGCAACCGGAACCGGGTTCACTGAGAGAGACCTGACCGCCGATACTCGCAACGGTTACCTTTCAAGTGGAGATCCTTCCTGCGCACGGTGGCGCAACCTGATGAGTGCTGAACCGCAACTGAAGCAGCCCGGTGTGAGTTCCCCTACACCGGGCTGCTTCGTTTCTGCTCTCAGAAAATCTTTAACTGCAGGCGATCACTTACTCGAAGTCGGCCGCTGTCATCGGGGTGTCGCCGATGTCCGACGTGGTGCCGCCTTTAATTGTCAGCGGGTAGCGGCCCTTCTTGTCGTCAAGCTTCTTGCCGTTTGCCGTAAGCGACGTCACGTAGCCGGCTTTCTCCTGCCAGACACGGAAGGTCCATTCGCCGGGGGGGATGTCGCGGATTTCGATCTGACCGTTCTCATCGCTGACTGCCATGTAGGGGTGATCCTGCACCAGCAGGAAGGCCTTCATCCACGAGTGGATCGGGCAGCTGATCTGAGCGGGCCGGGTTTCGACCTTATCGAGTTGCAGCTTCGTGCCTTCCACCGTGCCGGGAGCGATCCCGTAATTGAATGGCTGGTTGTAGGTCAGAAACGCGACCGTGCTGTGAGCGACCGGGTCGTCGTTCCCGAGCACCAGCGTCTGCGACGTTCTCAGCAGAGCGATCCGCGGACTGAAGCGGCACGAATGGTTCGTCAGACGGACTTTTGCAGACTCGCCTTCCGCGTACGACGGATGAATGGCCGGCAGGGATTCGCCCCGTTTCAGTTCGAGCCACACGACGACGTTTTGAATGCCGCGACTCTCCGGGTTGACAATCAGATCCTCGTCGAGCGGATGCTCCTTCGAGCATACTTCGACGTCCTTGTTGAGCAGCAGCTTTTCCCGCTTCGGGACGGGGCCGTCGAACACAAAGCGAGCCTTCAGCGTGCCCCACTCGGCAGCGGTGACAGGGCTCAGTACGCCGCTGCCGAAAACCAGTATCACAGCCAGAAAGGCGTCCAGAAATCGACCGGACATCCGCATCATCATTCGTTCTCCAGAGGTCAATCGACGGTGTGTATCGCTGTCGGGGCTCGGTTGCAGTTCCGCTTCGACCGGCCACAATCCTGCCTGCTCGTTCTCAGAATCTGAC
>JAPOLP010000536.1 GCA_029977045.1 Planctomycetota bacterium | reverse complement strand
TTCAGCGAACTGCTGCGCGACCGGACGACCGGGCAACTCGGCGAAACGGAAGCCAGCTTCCTGACGCGAGTGATCGACGGCGCCGACCGGCTCGACCGTTTGCTCGAGGACGTGCTGATGCTCTCTCGCGCTCAGCGGGCCAGCGAGGCAAACGAACCGATCGATCCGCGAATCGTCATCGACGACGTTCTGAAGCAGCTCGAACCACGAATCATTGAAACCGGCGCGTCGGTCTCCGTCGCGAATGCTCTGCCAAAGGTGCGAGTCGATCCGCGCTGGCTGCGGCAGTCGATCTTCAATCTCGTGGCGAACGCGCTGAAGTTCGTGAATCCGGACGAGGTACCGCAGATCGAGATCGTCGGTTACGAACGATCAACGGATGCTGGAACTCAAACCGGGCTGGTCGTTCAGGATCGGGGAACGGGGATTCCGGAAGAGCACGCGGAACGAGTTTTCCAGCTGTTTCAGCGGGCGGTTAGTCGCAAGGTCGAGGGGACCGGTGCCGGACTGGCGATCGTCCGACAGGTCGCGAAGCGTTACGGCGGCAACGCGTGGGTCGAGCCTCGCTCCGGCGGTGGCTCCTGCTTTTACCTGGCCTTCGCGAAATGACGTTCTGGTTTGGGACGCCGTGTCCTTCGGAACGACGCCACAATGACGCTGCCTGGTACCTCTTTTCATTGGGCATGGGTAGCATTCCCGATGGGCGGGTCGCCCAGACTCGCCCTGATCTGTTCGGATGTCTTTTTCTTTCTGGCAATCCAGCGCGTGATTGCGGGGAAGACTACGACTCAAATTCGGTACAGGCTTACGAGACAGGGTGTCTGAGGATTGTTCACTGCGGTCGGTGGTACGGAGGCCTTCTGCTGCAACGTTTCGAATTCGGGCCCAGGGAATTCGTATCGTGGTTGGAGCACGTCAGGTTGAGATTCTGCTGGTCGGTAACTGCGGCGACGACGTCGATTCGCTGCGTTCGTCGTTTAATCGGACGGGCGTAAGCAACGCCCTGCACACCGCGTCCGATGCTGCCTCGGCACTGGATTTCCTGCGGGGCCAGACAACGAGCGGCGGTCGACACATTTCTCCGTCGCTGATCCTGCTGGACCTGAATTGTCCGGACGCCGGACAGCCAACCGTCGCAGCGGAACTCGAGCTGCTCAGCGAGCTAAAGAGTGATCCTGACCTGCGTTCGATTCCGGTCATCGTCGTCACCGAGAGCTGCGATCAGGCTGACATTCTCAACGCGTACTCGTCCGGCGCGTGCTCGTTCGTCAGCAAGCCAGCGAGTCCGGAGAAACGTCAGCGGCTGTTCGAGCAGCTCGCCGATTACTGGGCTCACGTCTCGCAGCTTCCCCGGTCAGGCAGCAACTCGGAAGACCTGCTCGAATCGATGATCGAAGCCGCGGCATCCGACGGCAGTATCGATCCCGTGCCGGTGCTGGTCGTCGACGACAGCGAGGACGACATCCTGCTGCTGAAAGAAGCCTTCGTCGATTGCCCGCTGATTGACCTGATCGCGGCCGTGGAAGATGGCGAAACCGCTCTGCGGTACATGCGCGGCGAGTCGCCTTTTGCTGACGCACGTCGTCCGGCGATCGTCCTGCTGGACATCAACATGCCGCGTATGAACGGCTTCGAGGTGCTCGCCGAAATGCGAGCTGACGCCCGGCTCACCCGGACGCCCGTAATCATGCTGACGACCAGCAAGCAGGAGTCGGACATTCTGCGAGCTTACTCCGACGGCGCGTGCTCGTTTATTTCCAAGCCAGTCCACTTCGACCGGATGCGACAGATCGCCCAGCGCTTCGCGCTCTACTGGACCACCGTCGCGAATACACCACCGGCAATGCCAGTACTCGCCCACTGAGCTGGAGCTTTGCTGCGGTCAGCCGCTCCTGTCTTCTGTAGTGGACGAGGTCACGAGTCCCTAATGCCTTACCCAGACTCAGGACTCGTTACCTCGTCCACTACACGGAATATTCAGTTCGCCATTTTCGCGAGACACCGACGACGTGTCGGCAAGAATCGAGCAGCTCGTCGTGCAGCTTGCTGCTCGTTCCCGTTGGCCCCAGAATGCCGCGTCAACGGTTGCAAGCATTCTGGTGCGTCAAGACGCCCATCCTCTGGTGAGACTCCCGCGTGCTGCCTGAAAAGTCGAGTGAGTTTTCGCTGATCGATTCGTTCCGCTCGCAACTCCGCGCGATGCCCGGTGTTGAGCTAGGGATCGGTGACGACGCGGCGGTTGTCGAGTGGGGCAGCCAGAGCGGGCTGCTGGCCGCCGACATGCTGCTTGACGGCGTCCACTTTGATACAACGAACCAGTCGCCAGTCGCGATCGGGCGTAAGGCTCTGGCAGTCAATCTCAGCGATGTCGCTGCAATGGCGGGCGTGCCTCGGTTTGCTCTGGTCAGTCTTGCGCTGCCGCGTTCGGCTTCGGCAGAACTTGCTGCAGGAATCTTTGAAGGACTGAAGTCGATCGCGGACGAGTTCAACACGGCGATCGTCGGTGGTGATACAACGAGCTGGGACGGGCCGTTCGCGATCAACGTTTCGATCGTCGGGGATGTCGTCGGCGGACGGGCCGTGACCCGCAGCGGAGCGAAGCCCGGCGACTGGCTGTTCGCGACCGGAGAACTCGGCGGCAGCCTGCTCGGTCGGCATCTGACATTCACGCCACGAGTCCGAGAAGCTCAGGCGTTGCACCAGACCGTCAATCTGCACGCAATGATCGACGTCAGCGACGGGCTGGTCGCCGATCTATATCACATTCTGGAAGAGAGCCGCGTCGGTGCGATTCTGGACGCTGCGGCCATCCCGATCAGCACTGCCGCGCGACAGTCCGGCGACGACCGCTCACCGCTCGAACACGCACTCGGCGACGGCGAGGACTTCGAGCTGCTCTTCGCGGTGTCGCCGGATGACGGAGCAGAACTCGTCAGCGAAAACCCAACCGGTACGCGTCTGTCGCGAATCGGCGAGATTACCGTCGAGCAGACGTGCCTGTTGAAAACGGAGACTGGGGAACTCAAGCCGCTCAGACGGCTCGGCTGGGCACACGCACTGGATTAAGTGGGACTTTGACCAAAGACGGCCTTCCCAAGACTCGCAAGTAACCGACGCACGCTGAAGAGACCTGACGCTGCAGACTGCGTTTGGCGCTGAGACGCTTATCGAGACGGGACCTGGAATTCAGCATTCTGCCTGGAAGAATCCCGCCATCGGCACGTACTTCCTGAACTGCGCCGTTTACCAGTCTGATCTGAAAACGCCGACGAAACAGAACCGTATTGCCTCTGATTTGAATCTCCGCTTACAGTGGCTGGAGTCGTCAATCGTCGGAAGTCCCGGTACCCATTGAATTTCGTGACGGCAGAAACTCCCCGTCGACAAACCGTTTTTCGAGGTTCCGCAACCCCGATCCGGAGCCCCCGCAGTGGCACTGACTGAAATCGATCGCAACCTGCTGAAGCGATGCCTGGCTGAGGAGCCAGGTGCGTGGAAGGACTTTGTCGATCGATTCATCGGGCTCTTCATTCACGTCATCAGCCATGTCGGGCATTCTCGCAGCGTGAAACTTTCGGTCGACGACATCGACGATCTGTGTGCCGAAATCTTCGTCACGCTGCTCTCCGACGACTTTGCCATTCTGCGACGTTTCCGGGGGCAAAGTTCGCTGGCGACTTACCTCACCGTGATCGCCCGCCGCATCGTCGTGAAGGAAGTTTCGCGACGGCGTCAGGCCGAAGCGCTTGGGCATGTGAGCGCCCACCAGTCCTCGCTCGACCAGGCACACGCGTCGTCTGCCCAGCATGTGCAGCGGATTGAAGATGTCGAACAGGTCGAGAAGATGCTGCGCGAGTTATCCGAACGCGATGCCGACATCGTCCGCCAGTTCCATCTGGAAGGGCGTACTTACGGCGAGATCAGTTCGCGGCTGGGTATCCCGGAAAACACGATTGGCCCGACGCTGTCCCGAGTCCGGAACCTGCTCCGTAACGGCGCGGCAAGTCACTGATCCGACTTTCGAGCGAAGTGGGCTGCCTGCTTGAGGCCAGACCGTTGTTTTCCCAGAATCTCCGCCCCGCCGAATTCGTCTGCAACCAGACGCCCGCCTCGGTTTTTGAACAACTCTCATTGTGTAACGGTATCCGACCCATGAATCGCACGCTGATTCTCTGCGCCGTGCTGGCGTTGTACTGCCTGTCGACAACCGCCTTTGCCCAACAGGCTTCGACGTACAAACCGGCCATTGCCGAAGCGTCCAATGAGGGTGAACTCGAGCTGCAGGGCTTTCAGCTTCCCGAAGGAATGAGTGGCTCGCTGTTCGCTGCCGAGCCGCTGATGGCGAACCCTGTCGCGTTCTGCATCGATGAGAAGGGCCGCATCTACGTAGCCGAGACCTTCCGGCAGCAGCGCGGCGTCGAGGACAACCGCTCGCACATGAACTGGCTGCACGACGATCTCGCTCGGGAGACCGTCGAGCAGCGAGTCGAGATGTTCAGGAAGTATCTCGGCGACAAAGTCAGCGAATACGCCGCTCATCATGACCGCATTCGCCTGCTGACGGACTCGGACGGCGATGGCAAAGCCGATCAGTCGACGGTCTTCGCGGACGGTTTCAACGCGATCGAAGACGGCACCGGCGCTGGAGTGCTCGCGCGAAACGGCGAGGTCTTCTACACCTGCATCCCGAAACTGTGGAAGCTCTCCGACAAAGACGGCGACGGCGTCGCGGATGAGAAGGCTGGCCTGCATCACGGTTACGGAGTTCGCGTCGCGTTTCGCGGGCACGACATGCACGGCCTGGTGATGGGGCCGGATGGCCGCGTCTACTTCAGCA
>JAPOLP010000685.1 GCA_029977045.1 Planctomycetota bacterium | reverse complement strand
CGGCTGGTCAATATCGTCAGTAACGGAGCGGGCGTCACGATCGAGCAGGATGCCGATTTTCGGTCGGTCGGTGCGATGGTCATGCTGCTTAACGGCGGAGCGGGAGACGATGTGCTCGACGGAACCGGAGCAGCACTCGGCAACGTGCGTCTCCTGATGGATGGCGGAGACGGCTACGACATCCTGCGAGGCACGCGAGGCGGTGACACGCTCATTGGTGGCGCCGGCAACGACAGCCTGTATGGCGGACCGGGCAACGACACGCTGCAGGGAGGCGATGGCTCCGACCTGCTCGATGGACAGACCGGCGACGATTCACTGGACGGCGGGGAACGCAACGACGTTCTGATCGGTGGAGCCGGGAACGATTCGGCCGATGGAGGAGCTGGCAACGACACCATCAGCGGTGGTGACGGCAACGACAGTCTGATCGGAAACCTGGGCGACGACCGGATCGACGGGCAGGACGGCAACGACCTGATCGAGGGCAATGACGGTTTCGACACGCTCGATGGTGGAGCCGGTAACGACACACTGGACGGCGGACGCAGCGACGACCGGATTGACGGTGGAAGCGGTGACGACAAGATCCGTGGCGATCAGGGTGACGATGTGATCGACGGCGGAAACGGCGACGACACGATCGACGCCGGCGACGGCAACGACGTCATCATGGCCGGCAACGGCAATGATGGAATCTCTGGTGGTGACGGCAACGATCTGATCGTTGGCGAGGCGGGCGATGACACGCTGCTCGGCGGCGACGGCGATGATTCGCTGATCGGCGGTGGTGGCAACGACGTTGTGCTCGGGCAACTGGGTAACGATATCGTCAGCGGAAACTCTGGCCGCGATACGTTGGATGGCGGCGAAGGGGTCGATGTTCTGCCGGATGCGAACACCGCGATCGATTCTGTCTTCAACTCGCTGAATCCGTTCCCGATCACGGCTGCACTGCTGGATGACCTTGATGCCAGCAACTGACGATGTTCATCAAGGCCGGCTGGCCGTCGACTCCCAAACCGCCGGGCTCGTCCCGGTCCGCTGTGCCCGGAGCAAAACACGCCTCATGGAGATCTGAGGCAACCCGACTTCCCTGTTCCCGTGTCCGTCGAGCCGGACTGGATTCTCCTGAGAACCCAGTCCGGCTCGCGGCATTGTTCGGCCGCGATCAGGAGACGTCGGAGCGAGCGTGCGGCAGGAAGCTCAGTCGTCGTTGCCGGAACTGAGCATCGTGAGGATTCGGAACGCGTAGTACAGGAACGTCAGCAACGACTGCAGAGTTGCCGCGACGTAGGTCCATGCAGCCGCGTCCAGAACCTGTTTGACTGCTGCAGCTCCCTGGCCGTCGACAATCTGATACTCGCTGAGCAGTGACTTCGCTCGTGTACTGGCGTTGAATTCGACCGGCAGATTTACGACCTGAAAGAAGACCAGGCCGCCGTAGCAGGCGAGGCCCGCAAACAGGATCGGTGCTCCAAGAGCCTTGCCCATTGACGCGAGGATCGCGCCGACGATGAACAACGCGAAGAACAGGCCGGGACCAAACTGTGCTGCGGGAACTGCCGCGTTCCGGATCGCCAGCGGAGCGTAACCATGAGCGTGCTGTAGCGCGTGGCCAGCTTCGTGAGCGGCAATACCGACCGCAGTGGCGCTGCGTGAGTGATAGACGTCGTGGCTCAGCCGTAGCACTCGTTGCCGCGGGTCGTAATGGTCCGAAAGAAAACCTCGCGACTCCTCAATATCAACATCGTGCAGGCCGGCGCGGTCGAGGATGTGCCGGGCTGCGGCGGCTCCGCTGAGATGGGCGTCAATCTGTGAGCCGCTGCGGTAGGCGCTATGAACTCGGTTCTGAGCCCACAGCATCAGAATCACCGCCGGTGAAGTGACGATCAGAATCCATGGATCAAAGTAAAAGAAAAACGCGAGAGTCATGAGTGGTTCCTGCAAGTGACGGAATCAGTCTTTCGACGGCTGCCGAAGATTGACGCGATCGATCGATTTCTGGCCGCAGTATTTGCTCGCAATCTGGCGAACAGTCGCGAATCACGGCCTGCTTCCGGAGCGACTACGGAGTATCGCGTTGTCTGGATTGTGGATCCATACGCTCTTGCTGGAGCAACTGCGGGTTCGATTCTGACAGAGGTCGGTTGGCTGTTGAATGCACGGGACGTCGCCTACTCTGCGATCGGTGGTGACAGATGTGAGAACTTCGATCGATAGAGTTCTCGGTGTGACGAGTCGTTGATCAGTCAAATGCTGGATCGTCAGCCTTCGGAAGGCCAGATTGTTCCGGAAACTCACTGACCTCAGGTTCGGGGGAGAGTGGCTCGTGGCGGATGGTGAACTGAGACAGTCGGTACAGGAGTCTGCGGATGCCGGTTCGGCAGGTGACTCGGTGGCCGGACGCAGGATACCGGTGGCGGTCGTTGAGCGATCACGAGGGGCTGTGTCGGGGAGCGGTCTGTTGTCCCGGATGTGGCTCGCAACGGTCGCCTGTCTGGTCGTCGCGGTTGGACTTGTCGTCTGGAATCAGAAGCCGACCGGGCCAACGATCAGGATTCACTTCGAGCAGGGGCACGGGCTGCGAGCCGGGAACTCGCTGCTGCATCGCGGGATCGAAGCCGGCATTGTTTCGAGTATCAAGCTGGACACCGGTGGCGCGGGTGTTGACGTCGAAGTGATGCTCGATCCGCAGGCGAAATCGCTGGCCCGGGATGGTTCGCGGTTCTGGATCGTTCGACCGCGAGTCAGTCTGGCCCGAGTCTCGGGGCTCGAAACCGTCGTTGGAGCGAGGTACATCGAAGTGCAGCCGGGGCCGGAGGACGGTCCGCTCAAGTCCGAGTTCGACGGGCTCGAAACGCCGTTGTCGCTGTCCGATGCCGACGCGGCGGAAATCAGCATTCGCTTTGCCGACGGGCACGGCCTGACGATCGGCGACCAGGTCCGGCATCGAGGCATTGTGATCGGTGAAGTTACCGCGGTTGATCTCAACGCGGAGCTGTCTGGCGTACTGGTTCGTGTGCGACTTTCGGCGAGTGCCCGGTCGCTTGCCCGGCAGGGGACGCAGTTCTGGATCGAACGACCAACGGTCAGTGTGACCGAGATTCGCGGGCTCGACACGCTGGTTGGCGGACGGTTCATCGCGGTTCAGCCGGCACCGGAAGGCACCGGGCCGCAGTTCGAGTTCGACGGGCTGGACGTTGCGCCGCCCGGTGAGATGCCCGAGGGCGGGCTTGAGATTGTTCTGGAAGCGCGGCAGCGAGGCGGACTGGGACGCGGCGTTCCGTTGCTGTATCGCGGCTTTCGAGTCGGTCACGTTTCGTCAGTCTCGCTGGCGACGGACGCAGCGACGGTTGAGGCCCGGGCCTGGGTCGACGCTCCGTACCGGCACTTGATTCGTGAGAACACGAAGTTCTGGATGAACAGCGGCGTCGGTGTCAAAGTCGGACTGCAGGGGCTTGAGCTGTCCGCCGAGTCGTTGTCCAGCATTCTGATCGGCGGCGTTTCGCTGGCGACTCCGCCGGAAGCAGGTGGGGCAGTCAGTAGTGGGAAACGTTTTGATTGCGAAGCTCGCCCGGAGGACGAGTGGCTCGGCTGGACTCCGCAACTGCCGGTTGGAAATGCCGCATCAGCAGCTGGAGTTGAACTGCCTGTGCCCGTTCGCGTCAGCCTGGAGTGGGCGGAACGACGCTTCGGCTTCCGGCGGCAACGAAGTCGGACCGGCTGGGCGCTGCTTCTGAGTGATGGGCGTCTGGTCGGAGTTTCGTGGTTGCTGACTCCCGTGGAAGACGCCATCGACGGAGTGACGACGCTGGCCTGTGAAGGGGCGTCCGTTGAACTCTCGCCTGAACTGGTCAAAGTGACCGGCGAGCTGGCCGTCGTGTCCGGGCTGAAGCTGCCTGCGTCCGCCGCGCAGCGATGGGAGCCGGGGCGTCTGCGCCGCGCCGCGGCTCCCGAAGATGTGCTTGTTGTTACGCCGGGTCTTGCAGCTCAGTTCGGAAT
>JAPOLP010000604.1 GCA_029977045.1 Planctomycetota bacterium | reverse complement strand
CCCGGCGACGACTGACTGCTGAAGCAATCCGCGACTCCATGCTGATGGCCAGCGGCCAGCTCGATCCCGGTCGAGGCGGTCCGTCACTTGGGCTGGAACTTGAAGGCAACATCAACGGTCTCGGCGGCAACGTGAATCCGCCGACCTGGGCGGGCAAGGTTCCCGACGACATCCGCAACCGCCGCTCGGTCTATCAGCCCTTCAAGCGGGAACGACCTCAGGGGGACCTTGAGATTCTCAGCGTGTTTGATTTCCCGCACCCCAGCGACATCACCGGGGCACGCCCCAACACCACGGTGGCTCCGCAGGCCCTGTTTCTTCTGAATGCCCCCTTCGTGAAACAGCAGGCCGCGAGGCTGGCGGAACGCATCCTGAAGGACGAGCCCAGCGACGATCGCGTCCGCGTCAACCGTCTCTACCTGCTGACAGTCAGCCGCCCGGCAGACTCTGATGAAACCGATACGGCGATCGAATTCCTCAATCAATCTGCCGCAGACCTGAATGGAGACCGGCTCGCCGCGTGGACTCAGTTGTGCCACGCCATGCTCGGTTCAAACGGATTCCTGTTTCGCGAATGACGCTGTTCGGAGCCGTCCCGCAGTCTGGAACGAACACTCAGAGAACAATGACATGCACCGTCGTCACAACTTAAGCGAGCCAACTCGCCGCGAGTTTCTCCGAGCCACCAGCGGCGGCTTTGGAGCCCTCGCGTTGAACGCCATGCTGCAGGAACGAGCTGCAGCCACAGCGCCGACAGGCAGTGGGACGCCACCGCTGGCAACGAAGCCACCGCATTTTCCCGCCAGAGCGAAACGCGTGATCTTCCTATTCATGTCCGGAGGCCCATCGCAGATGGACCTCTACGATTACAAGCCTCAGCTCGCTCGACAGTCTGGCAACGCCCTGCCGTACGAGCTGCCGGCGACCGAAGCGACCGTCGGCCTCGACAACACAAAGCTCCTCGGTCCGGTCTCGACATTCGGCCATCAGGGTGAGTCGGGTCTCTTCATGAGCAACCTGCTGCCTCACACCGCCCGTCATGCCGACGACCTGTGCGTGCTGCGAGCCGTGCAGGCAGACAGCCCCAACCATCCAGTCGCGATCAGGCAACTCCACACCGGAAACCTGTTCGACCCCGTGCCGTCAATGGGAGCCTGGCTTTCCTACGGACTGGGCACCGAGAACCAGCAGCTTCCGTCGTACATCACGATCCTGCCGCAGGAAGGCGAGCCAAACTTCAGCAGCGCGTTCCTGCCGGCCATCCACCAGGGAACGGCCATCGAACATGTCAGCTCGTCACGGGACAAAGCTCCGATCCGGCACCTCACCGACACGACCATTCCAAAGAAGATTCAGCGCCGCCGAATCGACCTGATCCAGCAGATGAACCGTCGCCAGTTGAGGCGGCTCGAAACTGACCAGCAGATGGAAGGCGTGATCGAATCCTTCGAGCTGGCCTTCCGGATGCAGACAAAGACGCCGCAACTCGTCGACTCCTCTGACGAAAATGCCGAGACACTGAAGCTGTACGGTATCGACGAGAAACCAACCGAGCAGTTCGGACGGCAATGCCTGCTCGCACGGCGGTTCGCGGAAGCGGGAGTCCGCTTCGTGCAGGTCTCGCTTGGCGGCTGGGATCACCACAACAACATCAAAACCGGTCTGCCTGAGCGCTGCAAAGTCTCAGACAAACCCATTGCCGGCCTGTTGTCCGACCTGAAGGCTCGAGGCCTGCTCGACGACACGCTGGTCCTGTGGGGCGGTGAGTTCGGTCGGACTCCGCATGCTCAGTTTGGCGATGGCCGCGAGCACAACCACCACGGTTTCACGATGTGGATGGCTGGCGGCGGCGTAAAGGGCGGAATGACTCATGGCGAGACCGACGACTTCGGCTACTACGGCGTGCAGGACCAGGTCCACATCAACGACCTGCACGCGACCATGCTCCACCTGCTGGGCCTCGACCACGAGCGTCTGACGTTTAATCACCACGGCCGACCGTTTCGCCTGACCGACATCGCCGGGAAGGTCGTGAAAGAAATCCTCGCATGAAGCCAACGTCTTTCTCGTTGCGTTCAGACTGCTTACTCTCCCGCGGGCGACGTCCATCCAGCGCAGACACCAGCATTGAAAATGAGCCGATTGGGGATTGATTTGATGAATCCTGATTCACCGCTCATCTCCCGCCTGTTCCTTGGCCTGGCCCTGACATGCGCAATCGCTCTTGTCGGTGCCTGGGTTGCGGCTGAAACAACATGGATCGGACCGGCGCTGGCCGCGTCCTGTCTCAGCTTTTCCCTGGCCGCGTCGACCGACCGAGGACGTCTGCGCGAACTCGCATTCACGGTCTGGATCGTCGCTGGCGTTGTCGTCGGAATGGTCTTCAGCAGGTGGTTCATCACGTTCCCAGCTGCCTGGCCAGTGCTGGGTGGCAGCGAGATGAGCGTCGTGTTCATCCCGGTTCTGCAGCTCATCATGTTCGCGATGGGGACGACGCTGAGTCTGGGCGACTTCACTCGCGTCTTCAAAATGCCGACCGGCGTTCTCATCGGGCTGGTCTGCCAGTTCACGATCATGCCCTTAATCGGCTTCGCGCTGGCTCATTCGTTTGGGCTGCCGGTCGAGATCGCCGCTGGTCTGGTGCTTGTGGGCTGCTCGCCCAGTGGCCTCGCGTCGAACGTCATGGCCTTCATTGCTCGCGCGGATGTCGCGATGTCCGTCACGATGACGGCCTTTTCGACGCTGCTGGCACCAGTGCTCACGCCGCTGCTGATGAAGCTGCTCGCCGGTGAGATGGTCACGATCGACGTGGTAGCCATGATGTGGAGCATGACGAAGATCGTGCTGCTGCCCGTTCTGGCGGGTCTGGTGTTTCACCATCTGGTCTATCGCCGCCAGAAGTGGATGGAACGAGTCATGCCACTGATTTCGATGCTCGGCATCCTGATCATGACCGTGCTGACTGTCGCCGTTGGACGCGACAAGCTGATGCAGGTCGGCCCGCTTCTGATTGTCGCCTGCGTGATTCACAGTTCGGCAGGATTCGGACTCGGCTACGTCGTCTGCCGGCTGCTGGGACGGGACGCACTCACCTGCCGCACAATCGCCCTCGAAGTCGGCCTGCAGAATGCCGGGATGGCAACCGGTCTCGCTAAGTCACTGGGCAAGGTCGCAACACTGGGGCTGGTCCCGATTGTCTTCGGCCCCGTGATGAATCTCATTGGCTCGGTGCTGGCGAACTGGTGGCGGGGACATCCGACGGACACGAACGGCGGCGCGCCTCTTGCGGCAGCAGGCGCAGAACAACCGGCAACAACAGAGAGCTGGGCAAGATGAAGATCAAAGCACTGAAACGCTTCCGTGAGAAACTCGCCCGGAACGAGCCGGTCTTCGGCCTCTGGGCGACGCTCGAATCCGCGAGTGTCACGGAAATGGCAGTCTCACTCGGCATGGACTGGGTGGTCGTCGACGCCGAGCACGGGCATCTCGACTGGAAAGACATCAACGAGCACGTTCGCGCCGCCGTCCGCAGCGAGACCGTTGTTCTGGTCCGACTGGCGGAGCGGAGCACGGCACTCACGAAGCGGGCACTGGATATCGGTGCCGACGGTATCGTGATTCCGTGGGTTTCGACGGGCGAGGAACTCGAAGCTGCGATTCTTGATGCCCGCTACCCGCCGGAAGGCCGGCGTGGGATCGGCGGAGAACGGGCGACTGCATGGAGCCAGTGCGTCATCGAACATACCGCCGAAGCCAATGAGAACGTGCTCGTGGTGCCGCTCATCGAGAATGTCGCCGCGATTCCTCACGTCCCGGCGATGTGCCAGCTGGACGGAGTCGACGTCATCTTCTTCGGTCCGAACGATTTCTCAGCAACCGCTGGCTACCGAGGCCAGTGGGAAGGACCGGGCGTCGCCGAGCAAATCCTGGAGCTGAAGGAAGTCATTCGAGCGGCAGGTAAACACGCCGGCCTGATGACCACCAGCGTCGAGAACCTGGTCCAGCGCCGCGATCAGGACTTCCACATGCTGGGTGTCGGCTCCGACAGCGGCCTGCTACTGCGGGCACTCCATCAGGCCCTGCAGGCCGTAAATCGAGACCGCAAGGCCGCCGCAAGCCTCGACCCTGACGACGGTTGCGACGCCTGACTGCCGGAAAAACCGGCCACTTCTCCCGCTGAACGCAACAGCAAATTCCGATGGCAAAGTTTGCTATAGAGGGTCCAATCGGGCGGTCTTAGATTCCCGCCCGTCAATGGGACGCAGAACCTCTGGCAGCTGGCCGGGGTCGAGCAACCAACAGTCCATCCCGCTGTGGCCGGATTCGCCGGCCTGCGATTTCAGAAACTGGAGAAGTGTGAAATGGTTACGTCTGTCGAACATCGTCCTGGTCTGGCTTCCTGGGCTCCCCCGATCAATCAGCCGATCGACACCCGTCCTGGCGAT
>JAPOLP010000104.1 GCA_029977045.1 Planctomycetota bacterium | reverse complement strand
TGCTGCGCGGATATTTCTGCGACAACTCCCGTTTTCTCTGCCTGATTCTCGGTAGAAACCCCTTCGAGGCCGACATGATTAACTGGTTTCTGGACGTCTATCGAGCAGTCGCCACGGTAGCTCACGGCATGTGGGTCACGCTGTGGACGATGATCAAGACGTACCGCCGCCGCACGTTTACTGAAGTCTACGAGTACCCCGAGACTCCGGTGCCCGTGAAGGCCCGCTACCGAGGCTTTCACCGCTTCGACCTAACCACCTGTATTGGCTGCGAGAAGTGCGCCGCAGCCTGCCCGGTCGACTGCATCTACATCGAGAAAGAAAAGAGTCCCGTTGGCAAGGGCTTCCGCATCGACGGGTTCGCCATCGACTACACCAAGTGCATGTTTTGTGCTCTGTGTGTCGAACCTTGCCCGGTCGACTGTATTTTCATGGGTTCGAACTACGACCTGAGCTGCTTCAGCCGCGACGGGTGCATCGTCGACTACGCGAAGCTGCCGCTGCAGACCGCCTGGGGCCGGGCCACGTTGAACCCGGCTGCTGTTGCTGAGTCAAAAGTGCTCGACCAGCCAGTCTGGGTCAAAGGCGAGCCGAGTCCGTTTGAGGTTTAACTTTCCATCGGCCAGTGCAGTCTGCCTCGATTGCCGTCTGGCTCCGTTTTAAGCGATATCTGCCATGCCGGCTGATCAGGTCACCCGAAAGCTGTTCACGGTTGAGGAAGCCAACCAGCGATTGCCGCTGGTCCGGGCGATCGTGCAGGACATTGTCGTCCTGAATCGTGACATCGAAGGTCGCCGCGAACGCCTGACTCTTGTTCGCAAACTGCGAGGCAACTCGTCGCCGGGCCAGTTGTACTCGGACGAACTCGACCAGGTCGAGGCAGACCTGCGGAACGACGAACGCCGACTGGCGGCCTTCATTGTCGAGCTGCAGGAACTGGGCGTCGAGTTCAAGGACCCGGTTCGAGGTCTCGTTGACTTTCCCGCGATCCTGGACGATCGCGTCGTTTATCTCTGCTGGCAGCTTGGTGAACCGGAAGTCCACTTCTGGCACGAACTGGATGCCGGCTTCACTGGCCGGCAGTCGCTGATGGCTGAGTCCGTCAGTGGTTCTGACTCGGCAGACGAGCAACTGCTCGCGTGAGTGACTTCGAGGTTCCTCTCCTCGCACAATCGAACTTCAACACCCCCGACTGAAGGGTGATCTTCAATGTCTGATCTGGTGCTCCACTTCGTCCTGTTCGGACTCGCGGGAACGGCTCTCGTAATGGCCCCGCTGCTGATCGGTCGGCTGGTTCGGCCTCGCAAGCCGACCCCGGAAAAAGACGCCATTTACGAGTGTGGCGAGCCAACGATCGGTTCGAGCTACGTGCAGTTCGACCTGCGGTTCTACACCGTCGCCCTGCTGTTCATCGTGTTCGACGTTGAAGTCGCGTTCTTCTTCCCGTGGGCGTCTCTGTACGGCGGAGCGACGCAGCTCGCCGACAGCAAGCTCAGCGATTCAGCCCGCGTCGAGTTGACTGATAAGGTCCTCAACCTTGCTCCAGGCACGACGGACGCCGCGACCGCTATTTCCGCTGACGTCGCCACGACGCTCGCCTGGGTCGGGCTGGGCGACATTCTGGTCTTCTTCGGCGTCCTGCTCGTCGGCTTCGCCTACGTCTGGAAACGCGGCGACCTGAACTGGGTGCGTGCCGTCGGAGCCGAGTACGCACGGAAACGCGACGCTTAACGATTAACCCGATTGACCGCCGCTCAGCCGAAACCGAACATCAACCGCCAGCCAGGCAAGCCCACAATGACCGCTGAAGAAATCCGCAACCTGCTCGTTGAACAGTTCGGCGAGGATCGCATCACTGGTGCGAACCTCGAAGCGATCGATCCGTGGGTCGAAGTCGCTCCGGAAGCGATCGTCGACGTCTGTCGGTTCCTGAAATCAGACGAGCGGACGCAGTTCGACCACCTCAACAACCTCTGCGGCGTCGACTACTTCGAGCCAGACGAAAAGAAGCAGAAGAAGTTCGGACACGAGCCGCACGTTGAGGTCGTCTACCACCTGCAGAGCTACTCGCTGAAGCACCGAATCACCGTCAAAGTCGTTCTGCCTCGCTGGAAGGACGACAAGGATGGCGACCTGCCGGAAGTGCCGACTGTCTCCGGTGTCTGGAAGATCGCCGACTGGCACGAACGCGAAGCGTACGATCTCGTAGGTATCAACTTCGTCGGTCATCCGAATCTGGTTCGCATTCTGTGTGCGGAAGACTGGGTCGGCCACCCGCTGCGGAAGGACTATGAGTTCCCGCTCGAATACCACGGGATCCGCGGCAAGTAGGACGTCCCCATCGCCGACGGTCACTACGGCAAAACGGCGACTTCAAAGAGCAAACACCATCCTGATCCACGCGGGCTCAGTCCCGCTCAACGGACAGTCACATGAGCGTCACAGTCGAAGACCCCCGCATTATCGAATTCGACGTCCGCACGGACGAAATGCTGGTCAACATGGGACCGCAGCACCCAAGTACCCACGGCGTGCTGCGTCTGCTGCTGCGGACCGACGGCGAAATCATCCACGAAGTGACGCCGCACCTCGGCTACCTGCATCGCTGTGCCGAGAAGATTGGCGAGAATCTCTCCCCAGTTCAGTGGATTCCGTACACGGACCGGATGGACTACCTCGCCGCGATGAATATGAATCTCGGCATGGCGCTGGCCGTCGAGAAGCTGTGCGGCATCGAAGTGCCCGAGAAGGCGATGGTCCTGCGAGTGTTGATTTCCGAGCTGAACCGCATCGCCAGCCACCTCGTCGGCATGGGAGCTTACGGTCTCGACCTCGGCACGTTCAGCCCGTTCCTGTACGCCTTCCGCGAACGCGAAATCATCCTCGACCTGTTCGAGGAAGTCTGTGGCGCACGCCTCACCTACAGCTACCTGACGGTCGGCGGTGCGACGCACGATCTGCCGAACTCGATCCCGATTCCGCCGGGTCTCGCCTCGCTGACGGGACGTCCGCAGGACGAGCAGGTTTCGTGGATGGACGCGGTCAAGATGTTCCTGAACTGGCTGGAGCCGCGAATCAAGGAGTACCACACGCTCCTGACACGCAACCATATCTTCATCAAGCGGACCGCCGGCCTGGGCATCATGGACCGCGAGATGGCCATCGATTACGGCTGCACCGGACCGGTTCTGCGAGGCAGCGGCGTCGACTGGGACCTGCGTCGCGACGGCGACCCGATTTACACGCGGATGTACGAGGGCTACACGTTTGAAGTTCCAGTTGCTCCCTTCAAGGACGCTCCCCGCGAAGCAGTCCTCGGCGACAACTGGTGCCGGTTCTATGTCCGCATGATGGAAGTCGTGCAGGCCATCAGCCTCGTCCGACAGGCCATCGACAAGTACCCGACGGCCAAGGGCGAATACCGGGTGCCGTTCAAGATGAGCACCAAGCTGCCGAAGGACGAGGTGTATCTCGAAACGGAATGCCCGCGCGGCGCGATGGGCTTCTACTTCGTCGGCAACGATGCCGCCGAACCGCTGCGTGCCCGAGCCAAGAGTTCGTGCTTCTGCAACCTCTCGCCGACAGCTCCGCTGTGCGAAGGCTTCCTGCTCGCCGATATTCCCGCCGTCGTCGGTTCGCTCGACATCGTGATGGGCGAAATCGACCGATAGCGCCGAAGTCGTCCTGGTTCGCTGCGGCGAAAACCGAGCCTACCGTGTCCCCCAGCGAGTTGTAATCTCAGACCAGGTGGGGCCGGTGCTGGCAGATAGAGTCTGCAGGGCGGGGGTTCGCTCGATGACCTGCTCGAAGAGATCGGCGATGGCTTCTCCCATCGTCCACAGGGCGTGTCGCAGGTTGGCCTGGTCGGCGAGGCTGATCATCTCGGCGTAGGTCAGGCCACCGGTCTGCTGGCTGAGTTCGTCGCTGCAGTGCCATTCGCCTTTGACCTTCCGGAGACGGTACTGCTCGACCAGACGCGGGTTGCGGATAACCTGGTATCGGCGGTTCTCTTTCAGGGCGGCTTCCAGCAGACCAGCCTGGTGCGGGGACCAGGCGTTGGGGAAGCGGGTGGCCAGTTCGCCGCGTGGCTGAGCGACGCGCATATAGTGGAACTGAATGGGCTCGACCGGCGTTTCGGCCAGATCGCTCAGGAGGGCTGGCCAGTTGAGGTTCAGCTCCTTGACGCCGACTTCGTGGTACGAAAACACGTCCTGGATCGGTCGGTTACGCGGCGTGTATTTGCCGTCGAGCAACTGCAGTTCGATGCCCGGCTGCACGGACTTGATCAGGCTGTCGCCGACGATGTGCGCCATCCAGCCAAGCAGGTACGCCAGTTTCCGCTCGCCCGGACCGAACAGCTCGAACGAGTCCGTGACGACGGCGGCGCAGTAGTCGGCCAGGTGATCCCACGGAACCGTCTGCTGCCGCTCGTCCGGAGCCCAGCCAAACACCAGGTGGGCTCGACCGTAGAACAGCCGGTGGATGTCGCCAGGCCGGTAAGACTGCCCATCGAAGCCCAGCGTCCAGGGTCGGATCGCGCCGCCGGTCAGCGGACTGCGTTCGAGCGGAGCTGTTCCGTAGCCGACCGGTTGCCCGGTATCGACGCAGACGGCTTCCGGCATCGTCTGGATATCGCAGCCCAGGTACGCGCCGCACAGATAGCTGGCGTAATGCCGGCTGAGCACCGGCCACACCGGCAGCTTCTTCTGCTGGGCCGACTTCCCCGCGAGGATCGCGTACATCGTGTGACCGATGATGCCGCTCATGTGTCAATTCCGAGAGGGCAGTCAGGTAGGCCGGATCGAGGATCGCAGCGACGCTGCTCCGGCAGTGGCGTGAAGTGGTCGCAGCACCAGACAGTGCCGTAACGGCGCAGAGCTTTGTCCGGCCTACTTCAGATCAGACTTCTTCCAGTGCGCCCGTGCTGTCGGCGAAGGAGTCGGTCTGGACGCCGAGGCGCTGGAGCATCGTGACGAAGAGGTTCGCCAGGGGGCGGTCTTCGTGCGTGATCTCTTTCTGCCAGGGTTCGCGACCGCCTTCCCAGGCTCCGCCCTGCGGGTTGGCTCCGGCGAAGTTCAGGTACTGGCCGTGCTTGAAGCCCATGTTCTTTCCGCCGGTCAGAATCAGCGGGTAGTTCCGCGACAGGTGGAAGGCACTCGACGCCGACCCGAACAGCAGCAGTGTGTTGTCGAGCATGTTGCCGTCCGCGGCGGGCTCGGGAGTTCCCTTCAGCCGGCTGGCGAAGCGACCGTACTCTTCGGAGAGGAACCGGCAGTAGGTGCCGAAGTTCTTCCAGCCGCCTGGCTCTTTGGTCTCGTGTGAAAGCTGGTGCGTCAGGTTGAAACCGACAGCTCGTGCCAGGTAATCGCTGACGCCGATGCCGTTCTCTCGCCCGATCTGGTACGTCGCGACGCGGGTCGAATCCGTTTTGAAGGCAAGGTAGATCAGCTCGAACATCGTCTGCAGGTACGTGCGAGGATCTTCGGGCGTGATGTCGAGCTTCAGGTGATCGGCGTCAACGGTCGGCAGCGGGATGTTCATCCAGCGTTTGGCCTTCTCGACTTTGACTTCGGTGTCGCGGACCGATTGCAGGTACTCGTCGAGCGTCTGCTGATCGCGGCCTGACAGTGTCTGCCGCAACGACCGCGCATCGGCCAGCAGATCGTCGAGAGCATTCTGGCTGAGTGCCAGTCGTCGCGCCGCGTCGGCGTCGCTCTTCACAAACAGCATGTCGAAGATCTGCTTCGGGCGGTGCTCGGCGGGAATCGCCCGGCCGTTGTGATTAAACGACATCGTATGCGTGCCGCGCGGCGTCCCTGTGCCACCGTCCGTCGACATAATCAGCGACGAGAACCGCGTCTGATCGCCGACGTGTTGCGCGTAGACCTGGTCGAGCGAGATCGAGTTGTGATAGTCGCCCGAAGGTCCGGTGTGCCCGCCAGTCAGGAACTGGTCCGCGTTCGAGTGCCCGTGAATGTTCCGCACGGCCTGGTGCGAGAACCCCGACAGAATTGTGACGTCCTGCCGCAGCGGTTCGAGCGGCTCCAGGCATTTCGTGAACGTGAACTCTTTCCCGCCACCGTGAGGAAACCAGGCCCAGTCTTTGTACGCCGGATCTTCCGCCAGCGGCATCGGCACGCCGTCCGGCATGTAGAAACACGCCAGCCGCTTCGGCAACGAGGCCTGCTCAGCTGCGCCAGCAAACCGGGCGACCGATTCAAACCACGGCAGCGCGAGAGCGACTCCGGTGCCACGCAGAAATCGCCGACGATCAAGTGAGGTAAGGCTGGTTGTCATCCGAACGGTCTTTCGTCAGAGAATCAGGACAAAGCCAGTTTGCCAGATTTACTTCGACAGAAACAGGTCACTGGTGGCAATCAATTTGACCAGCGTCGCGAGACCGTCGCCGTTCTGGCGGAGGTCGGCGGTGATCTGGTCGACGCTGGCTCGGTCGCCGAACGTCAGCGGGCGGCCGAGGGCAAACGTTGTCAGCTTGTGGGCCAGAGCGCGGGCGAACTGATCCTGGCGGTTTGACAGCAGAAAGCGTTTCAAACCGTCGATGCCGTCGAGCTTCTGACCGTTGAACAGCTCGCTGGCTGCATCGACGGGTTTGCCCTCGGCCTCGGTCCGCCAGCTTCCGACGGCGTCGAAGTTCTCAAGAGCGATGCCCCACGGGTCGAGCTTCTCGTGGCAGGATCGGCAGGCCGCCTGATTACGGTGATTCTCGATCCGCTGCTTCAGCGTGAGCTTCGCGATCTCCGGGTCGGCGAGATCGATCCGCGGGACAGCCGGTGGCGGTGGAGGCGGCGGGTCATTGAGCAGGCGGTCGAGCATCCAGATGCCGCGTTTGAGCGGGTGCGAGGCCTTGCCGTCGGAGTTCATCGCCAGCAGACCGGCCTGAGTCAGCAGCCCACCGCGACGATTTTCTGGCGCGAGGCTTACTCGATGAAACTCGTTGCCCTGGACGGTGTTGATCCCGTAATGCCGTGCCAGCCGCTCGTTCGCCAGCGTGTAGTCGGCATGCAGGAAATCGAGCACGCTTTGATTGCTGGCCAGCAGCTCGTGAAAGAACGCGACCGGCTCTTCCTGCATCGCGTCCTTGAGTGACGGATCGAATTGCGGGTACGCCTTGCGGTCAACCTGCAGAAAATCGAGCAGCTGCATTCCGAGCCACTGCCGGACGAACTGCTCCGAGAATCGCCGGGCTCGCGGATCGACAAGCATTCGATCAACCTGGCTGGCAAGAACGTCGCGCTCGCTGAGCTTCCCGTTTGCCGCGAGGTCGATCAGTTCCGCGTCCGGAAGACTGCACCACAGAAACATCGACAGCCGCGTCGCGAGTTCGTCGGGGCTCAGCGTGTCGGTCAGCGACAGCTCGGGGTTCGCCTGAACCAGGTACAGGAACTTCGGTGACGAGAGGACCGTCGCGAGGACTTCAATCATCGCCTGCTGAAAGTCGTCGCAGGCCGGGCGAATCTTCGTGAACAGGGCGAGCTTCTGATCAATCTCGGCTTCGGTGACTTTGCGCCGCCAGGCTCGCGTCATCAGGTTCGTCAGGACTTCGCGGGCGTAGACTACTTCGTCGGATTTGTTCTGACTGTCGACAAAGACCCGCCGATGCGATTCCGGCGGCCACTCCGCGTAAACAGGTGCGGTGACCTCGACATAGTCGATCTGAATGTCGCCCTGCGAGACCGAGCTGTTGACGAGTTTGATGTATTCAGACGGGCTCGGCAGGTCGCCCATCTTCGAGATCTTCCGCACCGAGTTGCGCGGGTAAACCTCACGCAGAGGAATCTCCCACTGATAAAACTGCGGCGTGTCGGGACTCGCGTCGATCGGAAGGTCATGTTCGCTGATCCGGACTGACGCCTGCGAGTCGTTACTTGCCTGCCAGCCGAACTCCAGTTGCAGGCTGGGAATGCCTTTGTCGTCAGCGGAAGCCCGGGCGGCTCGCACACGGACTCGTAGCGTGCCGGTCTCCGGTATCTGGTCACCAAGTTCGACGATCAGCTTCTGGCCGCGAGGAATGATCGCGACTCGTCCGGCACCCCCTGCCGTTTCCGGCAGATTGCTCTGCGGCAGGAACGCGTACTTCGCTCCGGGATACCGCCACTCAGCCCGCATCGCGATGCCCGTTGTCGGATCCTTGTAATGCACGGGGCCGAGACGGCCCGTGTGTTTCTTCGTGTGCTCTTCGAGTTCCTGCTTGAGCTTCTCCGGATCATCCTTGTGTTGCTCGCGGAGCTTCGCCTGTTCTTCCTCGAACTTCGCCCATTGTCCGGCGGACGCGTCCTGCATCGAGACGCCCCAGTAGAGTTCTGCCGGACGCTCGCCGCGTACCGTGGCCGCCAGCAGCGCATCGTGAGCCAGATCGCGGTAGTAGCCGAACTGCGTGCTCGTCATGTGCAGCATTTCGGAACTGTTCTGAAAACCGTCCGCCGATGCGGCTTCCGGAGGCAGATCGCGCGCAAAGTCGTATGGCAGCCCGAACAGATCCTGCATCGCGTAGCGGTACTCGTACCGAGTCATTCGCCGAAACGACGAGTGTCCCTGAGCGGCACGACGCACGACCGATGCCACCTGAATCTCGGACGCGAGCCAGTCCATGACCTTGCGGCGGTCGGCGTCCGCCAGTTCTTCGGAATCAGCAGGCGGCATCTCGCCCTTGCCCAGCACGGCCATGATTTCGAGCCACCAGGCAACGTCGTCTCCATGCAGCAGGTCGGGATTCAGCGTATCGATCCGGATATTGCCTTCCTGCAGATCCGGACCGTGACACTCGACGCAGGCCGCTTTCAGAACGGGCTCGACACCTTTGCGAAACTCCGCAAGCCGCGGCTCGGGCGTCGCCGTGCTTGCAGGCCGGTGCTGCTGATTGAGGTAACTCGACCTCGCCGCCCCGGCAGCCTTCAGTTCGTTGAGCGTCTGTGTGGAGCCGTCAACGTCGGCATCCTGGCCGGCAGTGGGAACACTCATCAGGCACAACCAGACGATCATCCATAACAGACGATGGCTGTCTCGGATGTTGTTGGTTCCGTCGTCCGAAAATCGGCTCATGATGTATTTCCTGGTTGCGTAACGCGGCCAGCGAATCATGTCTGAAAGATCTCGATGGCGACACTGGCGAGTGGCTGAGCGGAGTCCGTGGCTTCGCGACCGTCGAACGTCAGTCTGATTGACAATTCGTTGGAAGCATCCAGCCGATCCGTGACGTCAACGGACTGCGGCTTCTCTGACGGAGACAAGGAATCGACAAGGCAGCCGTTCACTGCGACTTCTGCTTCGCCGACGACACAGTCCAGCGTAACGTGAACCCGCTCGTGAGATTCCAGGTTGGATGGTCGCCCAAACCGGCGTTTCAGCAGCACGGTCCCGGCGACAGCACCGAAGGCATCGAACCAGCTCGCCGGCATGCGCACGCGCGACGTGCTCATCTGCGGCGATTCCCGGTCCGCACAACGATCCAGAAACGCCGACGCTGGTTCCGGGCCGTCGAGCCATTCGTAGAACCACGGCCCTTTGAGATTCATTCGGTGAACGCACTCGGGCATCGAAAACTGCCTGAAAAGAAAGTCGTTGATCGCTCCGCGATCGAAACGCCGGGAGCATCAGTCGGACCGGCCACGAGCGATGATTCGGCGAAGCCAGCAGCCCGACGATCAATCCAGATACTGAATCCGCTTCTGCATGGCAACATTCACGCTCTGATGCCGCGTGACCAGGTTGCCCGGCGAAAACAGCGTGTCGTGCAGAACCTCGAGATCCTCGTGACCGATCGCCCGCGTGAAGATCGGCTCCAGATAATCGCGACCGAGCTTCGACGGCTGAAACCGGTTCTCGTCATACAGCGACGGATGAACCTCGCGCGCGTGGATGATTCCCCAGCGGTCGCGCAACTGATTGGCAGAAAGCTCGCCAAGAGTGAAGCCGGCATTTTCGTTCCACTTCAGCGTCGACAGGTGATTGTTCCGCTCGCTGATCAACAGTTCGAGGGCCTTGCCACCAAGCTGCGCCGCGTAAAACCGGTCGAACAGAATCGGTCGCCCGCCTCGCTGCGTATGCCCGAGCTTTCGTGTGAAAATCGCCGACGACGCTGATTCGTGCCGCTTGTTCTTCTGGAAGTAATCATCGCCTAGTTCCTGTGACAGTATCTCCGCCAACCGCTCAGCTGCCCCACTGAAGATGACGTTGCCCGCCGGGTCGACGCTGCGCGACTTCGCGCCGAGCTGGCCGTCGGCGTCGCGCACGCCCTCGCCAATCACGATGACAGCACTCTTCTGCAGGTCGTACAGATGCCGAACCCGCTCAACGATCTTCGGATAATCAAGGTCGACTTCCGGTATCAGAATCATGTCCGGCTGGCCGTACGCAGCACCGAGCGCGATGTATCCGGAGTCGCGTCCCATAACTTCGATGATTGCAATGCGGCGATGACTTTCCGCCGTCGTCCGGATGCGGTCGATGCTCTGAGCGACAACGAAGACCGCCGTCGCATAACCTGGCGTGACGTAGTTGACGATCTCGCTGAGCGACACGTCATCACGCGACATCGTGTGCCGGTACTCGGCTTCGCCGTCGTCGTCCGTCTCGCGAATCCACTCGTTCGGCTCGTCGATATGGTTCAGCCCGAGGTCGTTGTCGATCGTCTTGGGCGCCAGCGTGCAGGGAAACAGGTCGCTCAGTGGCTGCATTCCGTTAATCGTTCCGTCGCCGCCGATACACATCAGGCCTTCGATGACGATCCGTTCGAGGCGGCCGCTGACAGCTTTCAGGGTCTCCTTTTCGTCGCGGTCGATGTAGCGCCGCGAGGCTCCGATGATCGTTCCCCCGATGCACGGATCGAGTTCAGGGATCGTTGTGAACAGAGGGTTCAGCCGGACATGCGGCAGCCGTTCGCTGAGCATTCCGTCGAAGCCTTTCACGAGGCCAAAGACCTCAATGCCCAGCTCGTTCGCCCGCTGCACGGCTCCGTACAGAGTCGCGTTCAGAGCCGGCGTGTCGCCTCCAGCGGTGAGGATCGCAATCCGTTTCATTCCGTTGTCCTCGAAAACTTCCGTCCGTGAAATCTGCCTGGCGAATTCTCGCGAGCCGACGTACCGCGGTTCCGGCTGAGTCATCTTGAGTCGCGACGGACGCGCTCATAGAACACGGCTCAACGTCGACACTCGCTCACGGCGTTATTGTCCTTGCCGCTCCAGCGAGTGATAGCAGATCGCTCT
>JAPOLP010000493.1 GCA_029977045.1 Planctomycetota bacterium | reverse complement strand
TCGCCCGTCGTGTGACTGATGCCGCGCAGCAGTGTGAACTGATCTGCCAGAGCCGCCGTCTTCGGCAGGTACTCACACGCCAGCAGACCGGGCAGCTTCGTCTGAATCGACTTGAACTCGCCCCGCGTCTCCGCCGGCCCCTCCGGTTTCATATCGAGCGTGTCGAGATGCGACGGTCCTCCGGCCAGATTGACGAACAGAACGCTGTCGGCGGTCGCTTCCCGCTGCGATGTTTTCTCGTCCGCACTCGCCAGCCGCAGCGAATCCGCCAGCGTCAGTCCCGTCAGCCCGAGAACTCCCGCCTGAACCATATCCCGACGCCGGATTCGGTCGCAGTAAGCAGACATGACGCACAACTCCAGGAGATTCTCGATCAGCCGTTCAACCGCAGACTCAACAGACGCGGAACACCATACCCGCCAGACCGCGATTGCGTAAGCACTTGTCACGAGGGCACGTCGCAACGCTTGTCGTCGCGAGATGCCAGCTCCAGGATTGTTCGGTAGAATTCGCCGTCAGGTTTTCCCGCGCCCAGCAAGCCAGATGATCACACGCACCGAAGCTGAAACGATTGCCGCTCGATACGTCGCGTCATTGACTGACCATTGCGATCTTGATGGCTTCACGCTTGTTCTGAGAACTGATGCGACGACGGAGTATGACTTCGGTTGGGTATTCTTCTACAGCTCAAGCGATCCGATTCGCGTGCCGATCGCAGGCAACGCGCCGTTTATCGTTGAACGGCAGGCCGGCAACGTGTTGCTGACAGGCACGGCATACCCCATTGAGAAGTACATCGACAATTACCTTGCAACTGGTGATCCGCATGGCCGATTAGGCAGGCAAATCCAACTAGCTGGATACAATTACGGTGCTCGAAAGATCGATGCCACAAAAGCAATTCGCGAACACGTCGGCATGGGGCTTGGTGATGCGAAGCAAATCGTGGACGAGTGCCTTGAAGGAACAACGTGTGTGCTGACTGCGAAATCTGACGATGACGCGGCAGCGCTCAATACCAAGCTGAAACACGCGTTGTTTGTTTCTGAGCGGTTACCCGACGAGAATGAGCGAGCAACGAAATGAACCCGACCGGCGGATCGAAAGATAGGAAATCAACGGTTCCTGGCCACCGCCGGATTGCCGCTGACGTTAATCGAA
Organism: Planctomycetota bacterium; assembly: GCA_029977045.1. Classification (GTDB taxonomy): domain Bacteria; phylum Planctomycetota; class Planctomycetia; order Planctomycetales; family Planctomycetaceae; genus JAPOLP01. The sequence goes on along the minus strand of JAPOLP010000493.1, from coordinate 3,996 downwards.
AGCTCTGTGATGGCCCGACTAATCGCCTCAGTCGTCTGCGGCTTGCTCACTGCTCTGGTAATTCCGGTTCACGCGGCAGACGCTCCCGTTGGGCACTCGCCGGAAGTGAGCGTGTCCGCCGCCACGCGGCTTGACTGGGTATACGCTCTGGCGAATCAGAGTCCCGCCGAACCGCCCGCTCATCTGCTAGACAATTACGACTCGACGAAGCAGACGTACGAATTGTTTGTGCCTGAGCAGTACTCGTCGGACAAAAGCTGGCCCGTCGTCCTGTTTGTTTCGCCCGGCAATCGCGGAGCAGGGTTTCGACAGTGGGAGCAGATCTGCCGACGCGAACAGATCATCTTTGCGAGCCCACATGCAGCCGGAAACAACACTCCGATGCCGACGCGAATCCGGATCGTCATGGACGTGCTGGACGATCTGCGACGCCGATACAACGTCGATCCCGACCGCACTTACATCGGAGGCTTCTCGGGCGGTGGCCGAGTTGCCTGCTCGATCGCGTTTGCGTTGCCCGAGTACTTTGGCGGCGTCCTGCCAGTCTGTGCGGGAGGCGAACTGCGAGAGGAATCCTCGTTGCAGCGGCGAGTCATCGATCGGCTGAGCGTTGCTCAACTGACCGGCGAATCGGACTTCAATCGTGGCGAGTGCGAACGTCTGCATCAGACGGAACTCTCCGGCGTCGGTGTCCGCTGTCGAACCTGGGTCGCACCCAAAACGGGCCACGCGATTCCGAACGCGGACGTCTTTGCCGAAGCTTTCGAGTGGCTCGAAGCGGGACTGGCAGACCGACAGAAGTTCGCCAAACGCTGGCCGACATCAAGTCACAAGGATGCAGTCTCCCGCGAAGACTGGGCGGCACGTCTGCTGAAGGAAGGCCAGCAGCGAATGGAACGTCGCGACACGTTTCACTCGGGCCTGATGCAGATCAAGTCGGTCTACGTCCGCTGGAGCGACCTGCCGACGGCAAAGCAGGCCATCGAAATTCTCACGAAGGCCGAACAGGACCCGGACCAGTCGTGGCAGGCAGATGACGTCGCTGAACAGCGCCGCTTCCTGATTGCTCGAGCGCGCGCCGTCGACGCTTACGGCTCCGGTCCGCTGCCGAAACAGTACGAACAACAGCGTAAGGCAATGCTGAAGGCTGCCGTTCAGCTCTGGGGACTCGTCCTCCAGGACGGCCAGGACCAGGCTGCCATCGCCGAGGCCAAGCGTCGGATCCCGCAACTCGAAGCTCTGCTCAAGCAGTGACGCCTAATGCCCGACGACAAAATCGTTGTGGCCCGTTTTGTCTTCGCCTCGCAGCAGCCAGATGGGGCGGTTAGAAAAGTAGACCGCGTAGCCGGCGCTGATTCCGTCTGAGCTGGAACTGCGGTCGAACAGCGACGTGGCGGGCATATAGCGGATCGCCAGACCGGCTCGGCGACGCGGTGAGCGGTTCGCGTTTGAGCCGTGAATCAGAAAGACGTCGTGGAACGACATCTGGCCGGCTTCGAGTTCGACGTCGACGGCAGCGGCCTCATCGAACTCGCCGTCGACGACTCTCTGATTGAGCACGAGGTCGGTGCGGACTTCCTTGAAGTGTGGCGTCAGTGATTGCGACCGGTGCGAGCCGGGGATCACTCGCAGGCAGCCGTTCTCGACAAGGCTGTCGTCGATGGCGATCCACAGAGTGCAGGTCGCCAGCGGTCGGATCGGCCAGTAGTTTCCGTCCTGATGCCACGGCACTTCCATGCCATCGCCCGGCGGCTTGCAGAACGCCTGACAGCCCCACAGAACAATGTCCGGGCCGATTAACTGCTCGACGATGTCGAGAATCGCTTTGTCCTGGCAGGCGGCCATGAACTCGGGGTCACCAACGACGCCTTCCGGGTTCGGCTCGCCGGGCTCGCGTCCGGAGATATGCACGCTGACGAGCTGCTCGGGCCGGCGGCCCGGATTGGCAGCGATGACTCGATCGAGTGCCTCACGCAGCCGCGTCACCTGGTCGGGTGACAGCCGGAACTCCGGGACGACGTAGCCTGCTTCGTGGTACTGAGCAACTTCTGATTCCGTCAGCATGTCTGCTCCCGTGGTCTCTGGATATCCGAGACAGCTTTCCGGCGTCGGCGATTACTCGACGTTGATCACCGGTCGGAAACCGAAGTCAAGAATCCAGGCGGTAACGCCGTCGCCGTCTCCCGTCGGATGGAAGAAGCGACGGTAGGACGAGCGGGCGTACTTTGCCGCACGGAACCACGATCCGCCACGCAGGACCTTGAAGCGGCCCGACTTCGGTCCGGAAGGATCGACCAGCGGCGACTCGAAGTACGCATCCGCGTCGTACCAGTCGGCACACCACTCCCAGACACCGCCGTGCATATCGAACAGTCCCCAGGCGTTCGGCTTCTTCGGGCCGGCATCGTGATAGCGAAACTTGCCGTCCTCGCCTGGCCATTCCTTGTTGCCGGCAAACAGAGCGTACTCGCCAAGCTGCGATGCATCGTCACCGAAGCTGAACGCCGTCGTGCTGCCCGCTCGGCACGCGTACTCCCACTGAGCTTCCGTCGGGATCGCGAATGCGTGGCCGGCCTGCTGTTCGCGGAGTTTAGTGATGAACTGCTGGCAGTCGTTCCAGCTGACGCCCCGCATCGCCTTCTGCTCGCCGACCATCTCGTTGGGCGTCTTGCGCCACTCGACAAGACGAGGATTCAGCCCCATGACTGCTTCCCACTGCGGTTCGGTGACCTCGTACTTCGCCATGTAGAACGGCTTCGAGATCACAACGCGATGCGGAGGCCCTTCGTCGTAGGCTCCCTCGCTGCTGCCCATCAGGAACGAGCCCGCCGGAATGAGCACGAAGTCGATCTTCGCATCGCCGTTCAGTTTGACCGTCAGCTCGCGCGGCAACTCGGATCGACTCAAGTTCTGCAGAGCAGCCGTCACTTCTGCCGAGTCGGCTCCGGGATCGCGAACTATTCGCCGCTCTTCGGCCAGCGGATCAACGGCCGGCTCGACGCCTTTGACGTTGGGAATCGCCAGAGCAACTCGGAAGCCCATGTGCGGATGCTGGTTCGACTGCTGCGTGATCCGCATCCGGTAGGCCGAGTCACCGCCCCAACGGCCCCAGTCGAACGAGCTGCCGCGGATGATGCGTCGCTGATCGCCCTTCTCACTCTGTTCGGTCGGGCCGGTCGGATCATTGATCGGCATCTCTTTGTAGGACAGGCGATGCCACCAGTCGCCGACGTACTCCCACAGGTTGCCGTGCATGTCGTACAGCCCAAACGCGTTTGGCTTGCCCTGTCCTACCGCTCGCGGCAGGTCGTGCTTCGCCTGAGCCCCGTCTGACCACCAGGCGTACTCGTGCGCGACACGCTGCACATCGTCGTAGCTGCCGAAGCTCCAGGGCGTGTCGGTCCCGGCCCGGCAGCCGTATTCCCATTCGGCTTCGGTCGGCAGGCGGTATTCGCGGCCTTCCTTCTTGCTGAGCCATTTGCAGAACTCGACGCAGTCATTCCAGCACAGGTGCAGCACCGGATCGTCGTCTGACTGTTTCAGTGGCGGCTGTCGCCAGGCCATCGGCTTTCGCCACGTCGACATGGCTCGCCCGCCCTTGTACGGCTTGCCATGATTGAGACCGCGTTCGGCTTCCGTCTTGTAGCCGGACTCGTCGGCGAACTGACGAAACTGGCCGACGGTGACTTCCGTCGCCCCCATGTAGAACGGCTTCGTGATGCGAATCCGTCGGGCCGGCATCATCAGCATCGACCAGGTAATCATCCCGCCTTCGTTATCCTTCATCTGCGGATCGCGACGGATGACGTCGAGCAGTTCGTCATACTGCTCCTCGGTTCGTCCCATTGTGAAATCGCCCGGCGGCAGCAGCGACATCTTAATGCCCAGCGAGTTAGTCAGCGTCAAAGGCTGGCCAGTCCGCTGTGACCAGGCATCGCGAATTGCCAACGCCTGATCTCCCGAGAGCGGCGAACTGGCCAGCAGTGGAACGTCCTT
>JAPOLP010000735.1 GCA_029977045.1 Planctomycetota bacterium | reverse complement strand
CCGCGTCGGTCGAAAACGCCCACGCAATCCGCGGCGCCATGCCGGTTCCGTTCCGCAGCCAGTCAGGGGAGGTTGAGGGCATTGACGATGTCTCGGACGAGGGGGCGTTGATTTACCACAGAGACACAGAGGGCACAGAGTTATGAGTCATGGGATTTCTCTGTGTTCCTCGGTGTCTCTGTGGTTTTCACAGATCCTGGAGTTTTTGATTCGCCTGACTTTGGGCGTCCGTGGCGGCTTTGTCGAGGCGGAGCTGTTGCAGATTCGGGATGCCGCTTGGTGGGATGTGGCAGATCGAACTCTCGCAGGAATGCCGGGCGGTCGTGGCGGCGGGTGTGGGTGTAGTCTCGCCAAAGTGTTGCGGCGGCCTGTTCTGGCGGGACGGATAACTCCTGCGTCAGGAAGTGGAAAACGTACTCGGCCAGCGAGATCAACGAGATGCCGTGTGTTTTCTGTTCTCGCTCGAAGATCCAGTCGGCCAGAGCGTCGACGACGGCGAACGCGGAATCTCTTGATGAGAACAGCAGAGCCAGCGACTGAGTGAAATTGCCGCTGTTGCCGATCAGGTCCCAGAAGCGGGCGAAGCGGCGCAGGCGCTGCATCGTCGGAAAGTCGATCAGCCGGTTGCTGAGGATTTCATATGGCGGCGACGCGCTGTACGTCATCTGCCACTCGTCGTCGTGGCGCGTGATCGGCGTGCCTCGCAGGCGCTTCAGGATGCCGACCTGGATCTCCTGGGGCCGCAGCGCAACGAGGCGATCGAAACCGGCGGCGAAACTTTCGAGTGACTCGCCCGGCAGGCCGACGATCAGGTCCGCGTGAATATGGACGCCGGTCTGCTCGCGGAGGAAACGGAAGTTGTCGGCGAGCTGTTCGTTGTCCTGCCGCCGCGAGATCAGCTCGCCGACCTCCGGATTGAAGGTCTGAACGCCGATCTCGAACTGCAGCGCGCCGTCGGGGAAGCGCGCGATCAACTCGCGAAGTGCGTCGGGCAGCCGGTCGGGGATCATCTCGAAGTGCAGAAACAGGCCGGGCTCGTACCGGTCGAGAAAGAACTGCAGGATTGCGCGGCTGACTTTGAGATTCAGGTTGAACGTCCGGTCGACGAACTTGAACTGCCGCGCGCCGCGGTCGAGCAGCGTCTGCATTGCGGCGAGAAATTCGTCGAGGTCCGCCTGCCGCACCGGGATGTCGAGTGCCGAGAGACAGAACTCACACGTAAACGGGCAGCCGCGCGAGGCTTCGACGTACAGCACGCGATGCGCGATGTCCTCGTTGGTGTAGAGGTCGTACGGCAGCTGAAGCTGGTCGAACTGCGGCAGCGGCGCGGCGATGACCTTCTGCAGAGGCGACGTGCCATCAAGGAGTTGTCGGCAGAGTTCCGCGAACGCGAGATCGCCTTCACCGGTGATCACGAAGTCGGCCAGCTCGACGATGCGCTGGTCTTCGAGTTCGTAGCTGACTTCCGGCCCGCCGAGAACCACCTGGATGTCAGGTCGAACCCGCTTGAGGTCCTCGGCCAGTCTCGTCGCCGCTTCGACATTCCAGATGTAAACGCCGATTCCAACGATCCGCGGCTGCTGTTCAAGGATCGCGGCGAGGATATCGAGCGGGTTCTCGTTAATCGTGAATTCGAGCAGCGTCGACCGGTCACGCAGCTCGCCCAGATTGGCCTGCAGGTAGCGCAGGCCAAAGGCGCTGTGCCAGTAGCGGGCGTTGAGCGTCGTGAGAACGATGTCGGACATGACAGGCCAGGCGAGCGAAACCGAATACAGTTGCAGTTGATGAAAGAACTGCGGGGCAGCTTAACCTCTTCGCGAAAGAGATCACTGCATTGGCTCGCCGACCGGAAAGTCTGAAAACAGTTTCGCTTCAGTCTCCGGCAGCCGAGGTCTGCAAGGCACTTCGCTCAACTTGTTGCTCGCGATTATGTGTGGCGGCAAAGCGGCGTTCGTCGTCGATCCAGTCCTGACGGGTGTATTCGACAACCGAAGTGTCCGTCTCGCGGAGTTCGAGACGGTTTAGTCGCAACCCGCGAGCAGTGATTTCGCTGAACAGCTGAAAGCACAGATTTTCGACAGTTGTGGGAAACTCCAGGACTTTCAGCCGCAGCGACTCACCTGTTCGCTCCATGTGATCGAGCAGCGTTTCATAGAGCGTGTCGTGCCGATGGATCAGCATCCCATGGTCGTATTCTTCGCGGAGCAGCGGTTCCACGACAGCGTCAAAGTCGGCGAACAAGACGGTCAAGTGCCCGGTTCGCTGGACCTCGAAGAAGCAGGTCAGTCCGTAGCGATGCCCGTGGAGATTGCTGCACTTGTCGGCCAGCTCTTCGTTCCGATGAGCGGCGTAAAACCGGTACTGCTTCTGAATGATCATGGGAACCTCGTTGAAAAAGTGGCCAGGCAAAGCAGGTCGCGAGACACGCGGCAGAGGCTGATCTCAGCGATTGATCAGCGAGAGGACCTCGGCGCGGCTGGCCTGGTTCTCGCGAAAGACGCCTCGCAGGGAGCTGGTCACTGTCATCGTGCCGGACTTCCGGACGCCGCGCAGCGCCATGCAGGAATGCTCGGATTCGATGACGACGGCGGCGCCCTTCGTCGCCAGCTTGGATTCCAGCATGTCTGCGATTGATTGCGTCATGCGTTCCTGGACCTGGGGGCGGCGGGCAACCTCTTCCACAACGCGAGCGAGTTTACTGAGACCGACAACTTTTCCGTTGGGCAGGTAAGCCACATGGGCAACGCCGGTAAACGGCAGCAGGTGATGCTCGCACATGCTCGTAAACGGGATATCCCGGACGAGAACGATCTCGTCGTAGTCCTCGGGAAAGGTCGTCTCCAGATGACGAGACGGATCGAGGGCCAAACCCTCGAACATCTCTCGATACATCCGGGCGACTCGCGCTGGAGTCTGCAGCAGGCCGTCTCGGTCGGGATCTTCGCCAACAGCTTCGAGGATTGTTCGCACCGCCGCTTCGATGACGGACTGGTTCGCAGGCAACCGGCTCTTTGCGCTGGAGGATTGGGTGGCTGTTGAAGTTCGGTTTCGTGCGCTGGACGAGGGCAGAAAACCGTCGTCTCCAGCCGACGCGATGGTTTCAGAATGAGACGCCAGATCGAGAGTCATGAGTTGTCCTTTGGGAGAAAAGCGGTCGATGCCGCAGGAGGAGAGCAGCATCGACCGCGAGAAGAGGAACATGCGATCGAAGACGGCTAACGGAGATCAGCCATCATGACGCGATAGGCAGCATCCAGACCGCGACGCATCGTCCAGCTCCGTGTCTCCATGCACTGCGTCTGTGAAGCAGAGGAAACGGCAGCGTGAAGATGCTGTGTGGCGTGCTTCGGTAGAGAGTCGCCGCTCTCCAGCAACCCGGTCGCGGTCTCCATGTAGAGTTGAGCACATTCAGTGACATGCCCGTTGTTGTAGAGATGCGAGCCGTGCTTCACTGCCGCTCGGATCCGATCGGTTGCCTCGGCCTGCGACAGTGCTTTGTCACTGGGCGGGAGCAGGACCGAATCGATCACATGAATCACGCCATTGGAAGCTTCAATGTCGAGAGCTGCCAGCCGTGCTGAATTGACCATCGCACCCTGCTTGTCGGTGCCGATCTTCAACATGCCACCAGCCAGCGATGGGGCTTCTTTCAGCTTCAGTGCCTCGTCCGAGTACACCCGGCCTTTGAGAACGTGGTAAAGAAGAATCTGCTTGAGCTGGCCTAGGTTTTCCTTCTTCAACAGGTTTTCAACCGTGCCT
>JAPOLP010000612.1 GCA_029977045.1 Planctomycetota bacterium | reverse complement strand
GTCGCAATCTCCGCCCCGGCACTCGGGTGGCTGATCGACACCTGTCGCGAGCGCGGCGTCGCCGACCCTTACGTCCCGATGTTCTTTGCGTCGGCAACCACTGCGGTGATCGCCGGAATTATCTACTACGTCGCGACGCGAGGAGCCGCAGACGATCTGCAATACGACCCCGGAGACTGATCCGAGCGGCAAAGTGAGATTCCCAGATCAGCGAACCCGCTGACGCACTGGGCAGGGGCTGATCACACCAGTTCTGACAGCGGCGATCCGTCATCAAGCAGCATCTGGGGACGCCCCTGTGGATCGATCAGGCCTGTGTTGCGGGCGTCGATTCCGAAGTTGTGATACAGCGTCGCGAAGACGTCCTTGTAGTCGACGGGACGTGACAGCACGGCGTCTCCGAGGCGGTCGGTCGAACCGATGACCTGTCCGGTTCTCATGCCACCACCAGCCAGCAGTGCCGGGCCGACTCGCGGCCAGTGATGTCGACCGCCGGTCTTTGCGTCGATGCGCGGCGTTCTGCCGAACTCGCCCCAGACAACGATGGTGACGTCGTCGAGCATTCCTCGTTCGCTCAGGTCAGCCACCAGCGCGTGCAGACCGTGATCGACAATCGGCAGCAGGTGCCGCATCCGAGGGAAGTTGCTCGAATGCGTATCGAAGTCGCTGATCGACACGCTGACGCAACGGACGCCGGCTTCGATCAAGCGTCGAGCGAGCAGAAACTTGCGAACCGACGTCGGCCCCTCGGCGGTGTAGAACTGGTCGCCTGCTGGCGAACCGGGGCCGGTGTACCGAGCCAGCATCTCGGGAGATTCCTGATCGAGATCTAACGCCGCCGCAAACCGGCCCGAGGTCAAAATGCTGACGGCCTGCTGAGTGAACGAGTCCATCGCGTCCATCATGCCGGACGCGTCGACGTTGCGTTTGATCTGGTCGAGGTCGGCCAGCAGGCCGGTGCGTGTCTGCAGACGCGGCAGCGTAAGCATCTCGTTGAGTGCCAGACTGATCTGGTGGTCGGAGCCGAGACGTGCCAGTTCGCCCTTCATGCCTGTTTCCAGCTCGCGCGCGAACATCTGCGAAATGTCCGGGCGAAACGGCTGGAAGGTCGGGCCGAGAAAACCGGGCCGGGCACTGTTGCGCACGAGGGGCCGACCCTGCATGATGTCGACGAACGGCGGGGCAACGTCTTCCGGACTGCCCTGCAGTTTTGAGATCACTGAACCAAACGCCGGTCGTCCGCCGAATGACTTCAGGTCCTTCTCGTCGAAGCCGGACTGGCACTGAAACGCGTCGTGCCGGCCTGCTGATCCGGTCAGCGACCGAATGAACGCGAAGCGGTCCGCGATTGACGCGACCTTCGGCAGCAGTTCGCAGACCTGGAAGCCCGGGAGCGAGGTCTGAATCGGGAAGAACTCGCCGCGAATCTCGGACGGAGCCGACATTTTCATATCGATCGTGTCGAGATGCGGCGGTCCGCCATCGAGATGAATGTTGATCAGCGAGCGAGTCGAGCTGCCGACGCCGGCGACGGCTTCCGCCTGTAGCAGATTCGCCAGCGTGATCCCACAAAAGCCGGCAGCACCCGCCTGCAGAAACGCTCGGCGGTAAATTCCGTCGCAGTGTTGGGCCTTCATGACGTGTTGGACGTTTTGATCGATGACGCGAAGCATGGACGACTCCGTGCGAACCGGTGCGAAGAGCACCACTGTGAGCCGATCGGCCTCGCAGGGCAACAGCATGTCCGACCGGCTGGCCTCTTACCGACGATTGCCAGGCGGTCGTCCCCTTGAAATGATCCCTCGACGCTTACCGTCTGGATCGTCGCGTGACGGCCCGATTCGTCAGTCCTGTATCGTGAGAAATCGTGATGCCTCGCCTTTGCGTGTTCGCGTTGTTTGTTGCTCTGCTGGGATTTGGACTGCGGGAATCGCCAGCGGCTGAGCGTCCGAACGTCCTGTTTATCGCGGTCGACGATCTCAACGACTGGATTGGCTGCCTCGGCGGGCATCCCGACGGGCAGTCGCCGAACATCGACGCCCTGGCGGCTCGCGGGCTGCTGTTTGAGAAGTCGTACTGTTCCGCACCGGCCTGCAATCCGTCGCGAGTCGCTCTGCTGACCGGGATGCGGCCCTCGACGACCGGCGTGTACGTCAATCCGCAGCCGTGGCGGCCAGTGCTGAAGGACGCGGTCACGCTGCCGCAGCACTTCATGGCGAACGGCTATCACGCGGTCGGCTGCGGCAAGATTTTTCACGGGGCCTATGACGACGACGCTTCGTGGCACGAGTACCTGAAGAAGGGCGGCGATCCGAAGCCGTCGAAGCAGGTCCTCGCCGATCCGCACAGCAAGGCCGGCGGCATCGTCTGGGGAGTGCTCGACGTCGAAGACTCCGAAATGAACGATTACCGGATGGCCGATTACGCGATTGACTACCTGCAGCAGTCGCACGACAAGCCGTTCTTCCTGGCGTGCGGCATCTACCGTCCGCATATGCCGTGGCAGGTTCCGCGAGCGTACTACGACCTGTTTCCGCCGGAGAAAGTCACATTGCCCAAAGTGCTCGAAGGCGACCTCGACGACATCCCGCCCGCTGGCGTCCGCATGGCAAACCCGAAGGGCGACCACGCGACGATTCAGAAGACGGACAACTGGCGTTACGCCGTGCAGGCTTACCTGGCGAGTATCAAATTCGCCGACGCGCAGGTCGGGCGACTGCTCAAGGCTCTCGACGAGAGCGAGTACGCGAAGAACACGATCATCGTCCTGTGGGGTGATCACGGCTGGCATCTGGGCGAGAAGGAGCACTGGCGGAAGTTCTCGCTGTGGGAAGAAGCCTGCCGAGCCCCGCTGATGATCGTCGCTCCGGGCGTGACAAAAGCCGGCTCACGCTCGCCGCGAACTGTCGACTTCGTCGACCTCTACCCGACGCTGAGTGAACTCTGCGGCCTGCCGATCGGCGATCATCTCGACGGCGACAGCCTGGTCTCGCTGCTGAAGAACCCGAACGCCGACTGGTCCACGCCGGCCCTGACGACGCACGGCATCGGCAACCACTCCGTCCGCAGCGAACGCTGGCGCTACACGCGGTACGCAAACGGCGATGAAGAACTGTACGACCACGACGCCGACCCAATGGAGTGGAAGAACCTCGCCAGCGACCCAAAGCTGAAGTCCGTGAAGCAGGACCTCGCCCGCTGGATCCCCGCCAAAGACGCACCCGAAGCTCCGTACGACTCCGGCACCAAACGAGCCGGCGGCGGCAACCGCAAGCCGCAGAAGAAACGTTGAGTGGTCAGCGTTGACGGGCCTTGCGTGTCGACGCACTTCAGCCTGCTTCAGCCATTGCGGAGCGGAGAGAGTGCAACAAGACGCATCCGGGATGCAGCTCAGTGCTGATCACCAACGCCATGCGGATCGGCTTGCCGTGGCGGCCAGGGGAAGAAGGCGTTGGTTCGTGCGGCGTACTCCGCGTAACCGGGCTTTGACGTCGACAGCGACTTCTCCAGGAGCGTGACTCCGGAAACGTAACGCAGGAAGAACGTCATCAGCAGCGGGCTGATGATCGTCCACCAGACGGCTCCGCTACTGGCGGCAATCAGGAACAGGCCCCACCAGATTGCGAAGTCTCCGAAATAGTTGGGGTGCCGCGTCAGTTTCCAGACTCCCGTGCAGAGCAACTGGCCCTTGTTTTCGGGGTTCGCTCGAAAACGGGCGAGTTGCCAGTCTCCGACGGCTTCGAAGAAGAACCCAATCATCCAGCTCAGCACTCCGGGAATCATCAGCCAGCTGTGCGGGTGATCGACTGCGGAAATTCCGACCTGCAGCGGCAGTGACACGATCCACATCACGGCACCCTGCAGCGCGAAGACAATGAACAGGCTGCTCAGCCAGAACGATTTGCCTCGGCGTTCCCGCATCTGTCGGTAGCGGTAGTCTTCGGGACGGCCATGATTCCGCCACGCCAGATACAACCCCAGGCGGACCGCCCAGATGCACGTCAGCCAGCAGAGCAGTTCCGTCGGCAGTGAACGGGCGCCGCTGACGGACCTCGTCACCAGAGCGACCACGCCGAATCCCGGTCCCCAGAACAGGTCGACGATGCTGACGTCGCGTTTCAGTACGCTCACGGCCCACAGCAGCAACATGATGCCGCCGATGACCGCTGCGTTGGTAATCAGGATGGTGCTCACGAAACTGACCGGCGTTCGAACAGGGAATGCTGCACGACCCATTCTCGACCGCGATCCCAGGCGAAGAGCTCTTCACAGGCCATGAAGAACAGACGCCAGCGGTTCATCAGCACCTTCGGATCCTGGTCCCGACATGTGCGACGGAAAAGTTCGATGGCGTCAGTGCTGCTGGCATCAAGCT
>JAPOLP010000541.1 GCA_029977045.1 Planctomycetota bacterium | reverse complement strand
GTCGCCAGGATGGCGATGATGGTCCGGTCCTCGCCGCGAGACAACCCAGACTTGAGGCCAACCTGAGGTAGCGGAACGGCGCAAGCCGTCCGGCTGACCGCCCGCTGCACCGGACGGCTCGCGCCGTTCCGCTACCTCGATACCCACCAATACAAAGAGCCCTCGAAGCGAACACCGCTTCGAGGGCTCTTCGACCCGCACAACGTCTCGCTTTAACGGCGAGCGTGTTCGTGTTTGAGCGGCAGCCAGGCACCGTTCTCGGCGCTGCTCGCGACGCACTGCTGGATGAAGTACATCCCCTCGCAGCCGTCGTAAACGTTCGGGTAAATCGTGTCCTTCGGCTCGAACGCTTCGCCCGCCGCCCGCTGCACCATCGCGTCGTACGCGAAGCGGTAAACGTTGGCGAAGGCTTCGAAGAACGCTTCCGGGTGGCCGGACGGCAGACGGCAGGCCGCCTTGCCCATGTCGTTCATGAACGGAGCGTTCGGATCGCGAGTGTAGATCGCGTGCGGCTTGCCGTTCTGTCGCACGATCATCTCGTTTGGATTTTCCTGCCGCCAGGCGAGTGCGCCCTTCGTGCCGTCGACTTCGATGAACAGGTCGTTCTCGCGACCGTGTGAAATCTGGCTGGCAGTGACCGTCATCAGGCCACCGTTTTCGAGCTGAATCACCGCGTGACCGTAGTCGTCGAGCGCGCGGCCAGCCTCGAAGATCCGCAGGTTGCACGACACCTTGTCCGGCAGCATTCCGGTCATGTAGCGACCGAGGTTATAGGCGTGCGTACCAATATCGCCGAACGCTCCAGCGGCTCCCGACTTCGTCGGGTCCGTTCGCCAGGCCGCCTGCTTCTGGTCGTCCGCTTCGAGCCGGGTCCGCAGCCAGCCCTGAATATAGTTCGACCGAATCGCCTGGATTTCGCCGAGTTCCCCCGACTGGATCATCTCGCGAGCCTGCCGCACCAGTGGGTAGCCCGTGTAGTTGTGCGAAACCGCGAAGACGACGCCTGACGCTTCAACAGCCTTGACCAGGTCCTCGGCCTGCTGCAGGTCGAAGGTCATCGGCTTGTCACAGATCACGTTGAAGCCGGCGTCGACGGCGGCCCTGGCGATCTCGAAGTGCGTGTGATTCGGCGTCGCGACAGAGACGAAGTCGATCCGCTGATCTTCCGGCAGAGCGAGTTCCTTCTCGATCATTTCAGTGTACGAGCCGTAAGCCCGCGATTCCGGAATGTCGTAAGCCGGGGCCGAGGCCTTCGCTCGTTCCGCGTTCGATGACAGAGCCCCCGCGACGAGCGCCGCCCGGTTATCGAGCACCGCCGCCGTCGCGTGGACGCGCCCGATAAACGAGCCCGATCCGCCACCCACCAGAGCCATCCGCAGCTTGCGATTCAGTGATCCGTTCGTCGTGTCCATCTTCAGTAAGTCCTTAAATCTGCCGGGAATCGCGAGCGTGCCGCGTGTATTTGCATTTCAGAGCGAACTGGCGCGTGAGGTTACTTTCGCGACCGTGCGACTGCAAATCAGGGGCAGAGACCAACACTTCGCGGCGACGTACACCACATCGAAAGCACGCGTCAGCACACACTCCCTCTCCCCCGAATGGTGGTAGCGACTACAGGAAAGCATTGCTTCGGGGGAGAGGGCCGGGGTGAGGGGGGAAGTTCGTTGCCACCACTCTGGCCCCTCTCCCTAACCCTCTCCCCCGCTGGAAAGCTATCGCAGAATTTGGATGCACAATGCGGGGGAGAGGGAACTTCCGGCGGTCAAACGAGCGGATCAGCGGCTGTTCTCCAGCTCCGCGAGCGCGATCTCGCCCGCCGAAACCTCCGCCGTCGACTCCAGCGTCTGGTCGTTTTCCTGCAGAAGGTGCTCGGCCTGCTCGAACGGGCAGAAGGCTTCGAGCTGCCCGAAGAAACGCTCGTTTTCCGCGTTCCGCAGCGAGTCTGCGAAGGTCGCCGAATGCGACAGCAAGTGCCGCGGGTTACTCGCAAGAATGAGTTCGCGGCACGCGGCGGCGACGTCGAGCCATCCGGCCAGGCAGGCCTCGCGACCGCAGAGAATGAAGAAACGGTCCCGGCCTGCAGTCTGTTTGCGTTCGTGTGACAATCGGGCCAGTCGAGCGTAGGCCAGCATCGCGGTCTCATGATTTCGCACGGCTGATTCCCTCTGCCTGTGATGTTGCCGTTGCCTGTAAATCCTCTCGCCGAATTTAACTCCGAGCGGCGAATTCCCTACAGTGCCCGCCCGCGAGTTCACCTGTCGTCTTCGGAGAAAGTCATGCCCCGGTTGCCGTTCCGATTCTTCGCCATCGCTGCCCTGCTCTCCACTTCGAGCCTCGCCACCGCTGGCGATCTCGAACTTCTGCCGTACAACAATCCCGGCCTGAAGGTCGACCTCGGTGTCGGGCTGTGGGCCTGGCCGATGCCGATGGATTATGACGGCGATGGCGATCTCGATCTGGTCGTATCGTGCCCGGACAAGCCGTCGAACGGAACGTACTTCTTCGAGAATCCTGGCGGCGACGCCAAGCTGCCCGTCTTCAAGCCGGGCGTCCGCATCGGAGCCGGCTTCCACAACGCTCGCGTGTCGCACGTCGACGGCAAGCCGGTCGTGCTGCTGCCGGGCAAGCAGTATCCGGACTTCCTCGCGTCGCAGTACGAGAAGCCGCAGAACTTCGCGATGCCGGGCGACGTGCTCGCCCACCAGAAGAAGCTGCGAGCCAACCAGTGGCACGTCGTCGATTACGACGGCAACGGCAAGCTGGACGTCGTCGTCGGCATCGGCGACTGGAAGGATTACGGTTGGGACGATGCCTGGGACTCGAACGGCGTCTGGAAGAACGGTCCGCTGCGGGGCGAGGTCTACGTCTTCGCGGACTCGGCGGACGGTCGCTCCGGCAAGAGCCCTGTGCGCATCGAAGCCGGTGGCGAGCCGCTGGAAGTTTACGGCTGGCCGTCGCCGAACTTCGCGGACTTCGACGGCGACGGCGACCTCGATCTGCTGTGTGGCGAGTTCGTCGACCGGTTCACCTACTTTGAAAATGTCGGCACGCGGACAAAGCCCGAGTACGCCAAAGGCCGGTTCCTCAGGAACGGCGACAAGCTGCTGACGATGGACCTCGAGATGATCGTGCCGTCGGCGATCGACTGGGACGGCGACGGCGATGTCGACCTGATCTGCGGTGACGAAGACGGCCGCGTCGCGTTCATGGAGCACTCGGGCAAAGTCGTTGATGGCACGCCGGTGTTTCACGCTCCGCGGTACTTCCAGCAGGAAGCCGACAAGCTGAAGTGCGGAGCCCTCGCGACGCCGTACTGCATCGACTGGGACGGCGACGGCGACGAGGACATTCTGTCGGGCAATACGGCGGGCTATGTCGAGTTCTTCGAGAACCTGGGCTTTCCCGCCGGCAGCGACACGCCACGCTGGGCGGCTCCGGTCCGACTGCAGGCTGGCGGCGAGGTCCTGCGGATTCAGGCCGGCCAGAACGGTTCGATTCAGGGGCCGTGCGAAGCCAAGTGGGGCTACACGACGTTCACCGTCGCCGACTGGGACCACGACGGCCTGGCCGACGTCATGCTCAATTCGATCTGGGGCAAGGTGCAGTGGTACCGGAACTCGGGAACGAAGACCGAACCGAAGCTCGACGCCGCGCGATCCGTCGATGTCGAATGGCCCGGCCCGACGCCCAAACCCGAATGGACATGGTGGAATCCCAAAGGCAAAGAGCTGGTCACTCAGTGGCGAACGACGCCCATCGTGGCCGACTGGAATGGCGACGGCCTCAACGACCTGGTGATGCTCGACCAGGCAGGCTACCTGTCACTGTTCGAGCGGCAGAAGGCGGACGACGGTTCGCTGAAGCTGCTGCCACCGAAGCGGTCGTTTGTTGACGCTCGCGGCCAGGCCGTCCGGCTGAACGGCAAGCGAGCCGGCGGGAGCGGACGCCGCAAGCTGCACGCGATCGACTGGGACGGCGACGGCGACCTGGACCTGCTGGAAAACAGCACGAACGCCGACCTGCTGGAGAACCTGGGCACCGAGGAAGGCGAAACCCTGCTCATGCCCCGCGGCCCGCTGTCAGATCGCCGCCTCGCCGGCCACACCAGCAGCCCCTGCACCGCGAACTTCTTCGGCACCGAGAAACGCGACCTCCTCGTCGGCGCCGAAGACGGCTACCTATACCTCATGCGCCGCTGACGTCTAGGTCACGGCGCTCGTTTGCCCCGAAGGCGAAGGTGCACCGAGACCGCAACCACCTGCGAGCGTCAATACAACACTGGCCACTTACTCTCCACATGACAATCACCGATCTATTCCTGAGCACGACCTCGGATAGTTGACATTCTCTACCTATCCACTGATAACCGCTGCCGATCGGCGTTTTTGCCAGCTTAAGTGCGAAGAATAGAGTCACACCGCTCGAGGTTGACCCGCCGCCAACTCAGTCATTGGCTTCAGGCCGGAATAGCGTAGAGGCTGAAGGAGAACAACAGTGACAGGCAGTAAAGAACGTACCAGGGACGCCTTTCGAGAAGCCGCGTATGACATTGAACATGCACTAAATATGTATGCCCTCAGTTACTGCACAATCCCCGCAGAAGGCATCTATGACAGCGATTCACTCGCACGGCTGGGGAGCCAGGGCCAGCGCACACTAAGTTGTTTGCGCGAAGAGGATTTCGGCGAGGAAGGCGGGGTTCCAGCCGGCCATGCGGCGTTTCATCACGAGACTGTGCTTTTGGCTCGGGTGCTGCTTGAGCAGTCCCAGCGTGAAGCGGCG
>JAPOLP010001142.1 GCA_029977045.1 Planctomycetota bacterium | reverse complement strand
TCTCGACGGCTTCATCAAACGGCACGCTGCCGCTGACGATGACCTGCGTCGAAGAACGAGCTGGAATTTCCAATCGAGTCAGCTCATTCGTCCTGCCGCTGGGAGCGACGATCAATATGGACGGCACAGCTCTGTACGAAGCTGTTGCCGTGCTCTTCATCGCTCAGGCTTATCACGGCGACGTGACTCTCGCGCAGCAGATTGTCGTCGCGATTACTGCGCTCCTTGCCAGTGTCGGCGCGGCGGGCATCCCGCACGCCGGGCTGGTGATGATGGCCATCGTGCTGCAGGCCGTGAACCTGCCGCTGGAGGCTCAAGGCATCATCATCGCCGTTGACCGGGTGCTTGATATGTGCCGGACGATGGTCAACGTCTGGAGCGATTCCTGCGGCTGCGCCGTGATCTCCGGCTTTGAAGCTGCAGCGACCGGCACAGCAGCACCTCAGACTTCCGTCGCAGAACCATCCTGAAAACTCCCCGAAAGCGTTGCAGTCCCGGCCTCGCCAGGTTCCGATGATTCCTCTGAAGTTGCATTCTTGAGAACGCAGCAACAACGCCCTCGCTCGAATCTGAGCCGCCCATCGCACCGGCCAGACTGCCGTTGCCTGGAGATCGCGATGTCAAACCTCGCTGAAACGCTTCCGCTGGTGCCCTACGGTTTCACCCGCCGAGCCGCTCTGCAGATCGGCGTCGGCATGTTCGGTCTGAACCTGTTTCGAATGCTCGAAGCCCAGGCTGCTGGCACGACAAAACGCTCAGATGTCTCCTGCGTGTTCATCTTCCTGGCCGGAGGAGCTTCACACTTTGAGACGTTCGATCCAAAACCAGATGCGCCGCCGGAAATCCGCGGCATCTGGAACCCGACAGCGACGAACGTCCCCGGCACGTTTATCTGCGAGAAGATGCCGCTGATGGCGCGGCGAATGGACAAGGTCTCGATCATCAGGTCGTGGCGAGGCAAAAGTGGCTCGCACGACACAGGCTCGCAGCACGTTGCCAGCGGTTTCTATCCGCCGCCGGCTGGGCAGCACTTCCCGAACTTCGGCTGCCTGATCTCTGCTCTGGAAGGCAACCGCGTTCCCGGAATGCCCGCACACTTCGGGCTGCCAGTCGCCGCTCGTTATACGAAGCCGCAGGGTTACCTCGGCCCGGCATACGACGCGTTCAACGTCAAAGGTGATCCCGCGTCACCACAGATTGACTTCGGCGGTACGAACGAGGCGTCGGTGCGGTTCGAGGATCGGCGGTCGATGCTCACGCAGCTCGACGACCTGTGTCGCCTCGGCGACGTTGCCGGTGATTCGCTGGCCGCGCATGAAAAGTTCTCCGGCGAAGCGATCGAACTGCTGACCAGCGGCGCGATGCAGCGGGCAATGAACCTCGACGAGGAGTCTCCCGAAACACGCGCCCGCTACGGCAACTCAATCAACGGCAACCGCGTCCTGTTAGCCCGGCGCCTGATCGAAGCCGGAGCCCGTTTCGTCACGATCAATCACGCCGTGCAGGGTGGTCTGTTCGGCGCCGGCCAGACAAACGGTACCTGGGACAATCATCATCTGCTGTTTGATTCGATGATGAGTTTCGAGCACGAGCCCGCGCACATCCCCGGCAGTTACAAGTGGCACTCGACACCGGGGCCTGGCAACCTGCAGCAGCTCGATCTGTCGCTGTCAGCACTGCTCGACGATCTCGATGATGGGGGAATGCTGGACTCGACACTCGTCGTTGTGATGGGCGAGTTCGGGCGTACTCCACGGATCAACAAAGACGCCGGTCGCGATCATTACCCGAGTGCCGGCAGCGTGCTGATGGCCGGTGCCGGAGTCACTCGCGGAGCCGTCATCGGAGCCACTGACCGCAGCGGAGCCGCTCCAATCACCCGTCCCTGGACGCCAGAAGACTTTGGAACGTCGATCTATCACGCGCTGGGGATCTCCGCTCACAGCACGCACTTCCCGCGTCTGACACGCCCAACACCGATCGCTGACGGCCAGGTCATCGAAGGCCTGTT
>JAPOLP010000750.1 GCA_029977045.1 Planctomycetota bacterium | reverse complement strand
TGTCTCCGGACGACTTGCGAACGCCGGTCAGTTCGCAGTGCTCGACGAACTGGACTCCCTGTCCTGCTAGACTCGCAGCCCACTGGGCGTTCAGCCGATCCGGACGCACTGACGCATCGCCGGGGTAATGAAACGCTCCGGCGAGGCCCGGCATCAGCGCCGGATCGAAGTCCGGAAGGCTGTCGCCGTTGATTCGCGTGGCAGAGACTCCGAAGTGGTCCGTCAGCAGGCGGTCAGCTTCAGCGAAGTGCTCCATGCCGCGTTCTGTCTGCAGGACGTAAAGCAGGCCGTTCTCCTCCCACTCACAGTCGAGCGACAGCTCTGGAATCAGCTTGCGGTATTCGTCGATCGACGCATCGAGAATCGCCTGCAGAGCGGTGCCCGCTGCGAGCATCTGGCGGTGGTTGCAGCGGCGGGCGAACTGCCACATCCAGTTCCAGAGAGCTGGACTGAATCGAGGCTTGACACGAAACGGTGCTCGCGGGTTGAGCAGCGACTTCAACGCCATACCAATCGCACCAGGTTCGGTCAGCGGCAGAACGTGGCTCGGGCAGACGTAGCCGCAGTTCGCGTGCGAGCAGGCTCCGGCGATCTTGCCCTGATCGATCACCGTCACTCGGAGGCCGGCCTGCGACAGGTAGTGCGCACAGGCGATGCCGACGATCCCAGCGCCGACGACGATGACCGTCTCAGGCTGCTTTCCGTCGATCGATTGCGCCACTGGCTCGCTGGCTGCGGAAGACGTCATGCCGGGCTCCCACCGATTCCGTTGGGGAAGGGGTCGCCGGCCTGCTGAATCAAAGTGCCTTCGCTGCAGACATACGCGGTCCCGGTGATCGTCGGGATGATCGTTTCGTCCGAAGCTGATCGGTAAGAACCGGTGAAGCGGCTACCGATGATGCTTTCCTGAATCCAGTTCTCACCCGCAGCCAGTTTGCCATCGGCGGCGAGGCAGGCGAGCTTGGCACTCGTGCCCGTACCGCAGGGCGAGCGGTCGTACGCTCCGCCGGGACAGTAGACGAAGTTTCGAGAGTGCGCTTCGGGCGACTGAGCTGGGCCGAAGAATTCGATGTGGTCGATTTCTTGTCCGTCGGCTCCGGTAATGCCGTCGCGTTTCAGGGCGTTGCGGACGAGATGTGCCGCGTCGGAGAGCGATCGGAGATTGTCCAGCGTCAGAGGAGCGGGCGATTGCTCGACGAGGAAGAACCAGTTGCCGCCCCAGGCAATATCGCCCGTCACGGTTCCGAGATGCTCGACGTCGACGCTGACTTTGCTCCGATGCCGATAGCTCGGAACGTTTTCAATCGAGACTTCGTTCGGGCTGAGCAGGTTGACTTCGACGATACCGACGGGCGTTTCAAGCCGCTGAACGCCGAGGCCGATGCGTCCCAGATAGTGCAGCGTGACGGCAACGCCAATCGCGCCGTGCCCGCACATATTCAGGTAGCCGGTATTATTGAAGAAGATGACGCCCGCCGCGCAGGAAGTGTCGGTTGGCTCGCAAAGCAGCGCTCCGACAACGGCGTCCCAACCGCGCGGCTCGTTGATCGCGCACTGACGAAACTGGTCGGCGGTCTCGCGAAACCGGTTACGCCGCTCGGTGAGGGTGCCGCTGCCGAGATCCGGGCCGCCGTCAATGATGACGCGAGTCGGTTCGCCTTCCGTGTGAGAATCGATGAAGCGCATGATCGTCTCCGCTCACTTCGTCAATTCGCACCGGGCCAGTTCGCCCACCAGGTTTTAAAGAGCCGCCACTGGTCTTCGAGGAAACCTCGCTGAGCCGGGCTCAAGGCGTCTGACTTGTTGAAGTGGTGCTCGTATTCGGGGTTCCCTTCGAGAACCATCAGGTGCTTGTAGTAGAGCACCAGGTCCGGGCCTTCGTCATACGTCGAGAGAACCGCGAGTGCGTCGTCGAGTTCCTTCGCCAGCCGCCGGGCTTCGACGTCGCCAGCCGCTGCCTGCTCGCAGAGTTCGATCAGTCGCAGAACCTGTTTCGGCAAGGCGTTGCCGACTCCCGTGATCGCCCCGACCGCGCCGCAGCGAACAAAACCGTGGAAGACCTGCGTGTCAACGCCGACCATCAATGACAGGTCAGGATCGCCGCTCGTGATCTGCTCGGCGGCGTCAGTCAACGAGTCCGCGCCGCCGAACTCTTTGAAGCCAACGAGGTTCTTGAACTCACGTCGCAGATCGAAGAACAGGGGAGCCTTGGTCTCGAAGCCGTAGTACGGACTGTTGTAGATGACGGCTGGAAGATCGCCCGCGGCACTCAGGATGCCAGCGAAGTGGGCTCGCTGAGCAGCCGGGGACGTGCCGCGCGAGAGAACTCGCGGAATGAGCATCAGGCCGGCGGCTCCAACTTCCCGGGCATGAGCAGCGTGAGCGGCGGCCAGCGCCGGGTTCTGGGCACCGGTGCCGACGACGACGGGCACACCGGCTTCGGTCAGGCGGCGGACGCCTTCCTGCCGCTGCGCGTCACTGAGCAACGGCCAGTCGCCCATCGATCCGCAGTAGACAACGCCCCGCATTCCAATCTCGATGAGTTCCTGTCCCTTGCGGACCAGTGCGTCAAAGTCAGGGACTCCGTCAGCGGAGCAGGGGGTCATCAGTGCGGGGATACAGCCGCGAAAAATCGGATCGTCTGCGGACATCAGGAAGTCTCTCGGTCGATTACGGAACTGCTCACAGTGAAGACCTGCCGCGTCTCAGACGCTGCAGAACTCGAATTGAAGCAGGTTCGACCGCTCTTGTCCTGGGACCGCCTCTCAATAGCCCGAGTGTCCGCGAAGCGACCGGGCATTTTGTCATCTCGCGAAGCGTCGACGGGTGGCTGTTGCTGGTCGGATCAAGCCCTGTAAGAGGCCCTCAGTAGCCGACTTCCTGCCGTCTCGCGTCTAGCGAATTGTCGGAACGGGAATCAGTAGCGGATTCGGATCGAAGATAATCGTTTCCGGAGGATTCCCGGGAATGACGACACTCTCGCCGGTCGTGAACTGGCGACCGTTCTGGGCGACCTGGGTTTTTGCTCCAAAGAGCTTATGGAGCTGAGCTATGCGGGGGTCATCGGCGGTGGCAAACGATCCGACGGTCACGAAGGACTCGTAGCGAGTGTGATAGATGTATGCCTCGAAGTACCGCCCCTGCTGCTGACTGCCGTTCTGGAAGGAACCTTCACGCAGCATTTTGGCGACGAACCATGCACGCCCCGCGGCGTCGAACAGCGAGTCTGTGACTTTGAAGTCGTCCGATTCCCTGCCAGCTGACTGCGTCAGCGAACGCCCCTTAAAAGATGCCACGACCAGGGTGAATTTGCCTGGGTTCTCCATGATTGAGTACTCGCCACTGTTCAGTTTCAGCAGCAGCGGGTCACGTTTTCTCTGAGCAACTTCCTCGGGGGACAGCAGAGGGTTGAGTGTCAGGAAGGCGCCGCTGAAGGGTTTCGGTTTGCCGGGCGTCGGTCGGAATCGCAGGTCTTTCTTCCACGAATCGAGATTCAGCGCGTCGAGATCGAGTTGTTTGATGTATTTGAGAGTCTGCTGGCCTTTCCGTTCGTCGACGGCGGTGTAATTGCCAGCGATGACCGAGATGTTTTCCTGGCGGGATCTCAGGCTGGCGGTTCGGTTACGACCGGAACGGTCTGTCGTCTGAATCGACTCAGCGACTTCTCCCAGCTGGAACGAGTAGGCTGGAATCCCCTTTTTCCGTAGGGCA
>JAPOLP010000780.1 GCA_029977045.1 Planctomycetota bacterium | reverse complement strand
GTTCCGTGATTCTTGAGGATGATCGTGTTCGTCGACTTCAGGAACGGAGTGACCGTTGCCGCGAAGTCCTGCCCGCCTGGCGTTTCGTACGGGGCGATCGGAACTTCGCCCATGAAGACTTCGATCTCCGGCAGGATGCACTGCGGGATCGCTTCATTGGCGACAGCGAAGGCCGTTGCGTGCGGCGGGTGACAGTGGACGCAGGCCTTGACGTCAGGCCGGTTCCGCATGATTTCCAGGTGCAGCAGAATCTCGCTGGTCCGCTTCCGCTTCCCGGCAATCTGGTTGCCCTGCATGTCAACGGCACAGATATCCTCGGGCTTCATAAAGCCCTTGCAGATCATCGTTGGCGAGCAAAGCACCGCGTCTTCGCCAACGCGAATCGAGATGTTTCCATCGTTCGCGGCCGCGAAGCCTTTGTTGTAGACGCGCCGACCGATCTCACAGATCAGTTCCTTGAGCGATCGATCGTTAACGCCACTGTTCCACTTGTTGGTGCTCATTGTTCGGTCCTTACTCGGTTTCGACTGAATCGAGAATCGCGGCTGCATAGCCGTCGATTGGTTTCACTTTGGGATGAAAAGGTGCCGCCGCTTCGGCGCCTTCACTGACTCCGACGAGCGATCCGTGCCCGGCTCCCAGCTCGTCATAAATGACGAACGGTTCTCCGCGTCCTGCTGCATCGCCAGCCAGCCCTTTCCGATCGAGCGGCACGACGATTTTCCACGACGCGGCGCGCAGAGACGGATGGCAGCGATTCAGCGTCACCCTTCCAATTACCTCTGCAATTCGCATCGTTATTACTTCTTGTTTTGTGATGGCCGGTGGGAGCCGGCCCTACTTCGCAATCCGTCTCAACAGATTCCGTAACTCGAAGAAGCTGCGGCCTGTTGGATCAACAACGAACGCGTTGCCATCCAGACCTGACTTCACTCGGTCAACTGTCGCCGCGTCTGCGACAACCGCTGCCCGAACTTTTTCATTTCGATTCGCCAGACAGGCGGCGCTCTCGGGCTCCGCCGAGAACACGACGCACTTACCACCGCGATCAACCGCCGCGACGGCAACCTTCGCTGCCGACGCCGCGTCCGAAGCTGTTTCTCGGTTGCTGCCGATCGCTCCTGAGCGACCAGCGTCATCAAGAACCGCTTCGACTGCCTCGCCCGCCGTCTGGACGACGAGTAGCCAGTCTGACTTCTGCTGGTTCGTGCTGGCCTTCGCGTTCATGCCGCGAGTCAGCTCGATCCTGTTCTGTTTCAGCCAGTCGCGAGCGGACGGAGTGACGATCGCCCGCGAGCTGACTTCCACGACGCTCTTCCCGACGGAATTCTCCGCGAGCAGGTCCGCCGTGATGATGTTTTCCGAAAGCCGAAACCGAGTTTCAGTTTTCGACTCGACACTCGGTCGCGCGTTCGCCTGAACCGGTCTGAGTTTCCCCATGACCTCAGCAACGATCCGCTCAATGAGTGCCTGCTGATCCATATTGGTAGGCCGGATCAAGCGAAGCGCCGCTCCGGCAGTCCTGTTAGTAATTCGATCGATGCCGGAACGTCGTCACTACGCTCCGCGGTCCGGCCTGCTACTTCAGTCCGCGATGCCAAGCACGGCCCAGCGGACCGGACTGGCTTTGGTTCCCATGATCTCAGTGACGTGCTTGCCGTCGCTGGTGATGATCACCCTGTCGCCGAGTCCGCTGCCGAGATCGTCGATCACAATCAGCGGCTCGCCGTCATCCTGCCCGCTGATTCCCAATGGCTGAGCGATCAGTGTCCGCCACCCGTTCATCGAAGGGTGCTTCACCGTTGAGGTCGCTCGGCCAATGATTTCAGCGAGTTGCATTGAGTTATGAGTTTCGAGTTGAGAGTTGAGAGATTCAGGATCGCCGGTCCAGGCTGCCTCGAAGGCCACTCAGCATTCGGGCCAACTCGTCAGCTTTCTCGCGAAGTTCCTGAAACTCAGGTTCCCCGATGAATTCTCGCCGTCTAGCAATGTGCGATTGAGAAACAACCTCACAGACCGATGCGTACGCGATTCCGACAAACCGACTGAATTCTTTGTTCGAGCCTCGGCCACTGCCTTCGGCGATGTTCGACGACACTGACACCGAAGCCCGACGCATCTGATTCGTCAGACCAAATCGTTCATCACTCGGAAACGAACCGATCAGGTCATACACCCGATCCGCAAAGACAATCGACTTGTTCCAGACATCCAGTTGTTCAAATCCAAATGAGCCCGCCATAGCTACTCCAGAGAGTTTCAAGCCAGGAACGCAGCTCTGCTCTCAACACTCAACTCCGAACTCTCAACTAAATAATCCGCAGGTCATCCACCAGAGTGCAGCGACGCTGGCGGGTGAACGTGAGCGGGTTGGTGACACCTTCGCCGGTTGGCGTGGCGATCGAGAAGCTCAGGTAGCCTTCTCCACCGTTGCCCAGGCCGGCTCCGCAGGGGCCGTTCTTGATGAAGAGCGTCGTCTCCATCAGGCGGCCCATCTTCGTCATGTTCTTTACGTTGGTCGTGTGGATGATGCCCGTGTGGCGGAAGCCGTGTTCAAATTCGAGAGCCAGCTCGATCGCGTGATCGGCACAGCGTGCTCGGACGAACGGGACAAACGGCATCATCTGCTCTTCGGGGACGAACGGATTCGAGGTGTCCGTTTCGCCGTAGAGAATCTGCGTGTTCGCCGGGACTGAGAGTCCGATCGTGGCGGCGAGAACCGAAGCGTCTTTGCCGACCAGATCGCGATTGAGAATCCAGTGTCCGCCCGACTCCTTCGGCGGCGAGAACGCGGCCTTCGTCAGAGCGTCGATCTGCGAGGCATTCAGGCGGTAGCCACCATGCCGACCGACAGAGTCCATCAGCTGATCGAAGATCGCGTTGACTGCGAAGACTTCCTTTTCGCCGATGCACAGCAGGTTGTTGTCGTACGCGGCTCCGATGACGATTGAACGAGCGGCGTTGTCGATGTCAGCCGTTTCGTCGACGACGACCGGCGGGTTACCAGGGCCGGCGACGATCGCTCGCTTGTTGCTGGCCAGAGCCGCTCGGGCGACTGCCGGGCCGCCTGTGACGCACAGCAGCTTCACGCCGCGGTGCTTGAAGATTTCGTCGGCGGATTCAATCGTCGGGTTACCAATGATCGTCACCAGGTTGTTGATGCCGATCGCTTCGTAGATTGCCTTGTTGAATCGTCGGACGCCTTCGCAGGCGATCTTCGCTCCGCTGGGATGCGGGTTGACGACAATCGTGTTTCCGGCAGCGACCATGTTCACGAAGTTCGACGCGAGCGTCGGCAGCGAGTGCGTCACCGGAGTGATCGCACCAATGACGCCGAACGGTGCGTACTCGGTGACGGTCAGGCCGTTGTCGCCGCTAAGTGCGTCGCACTTCAGGAACTCGATGCCCGGCACTTTGCGAATGATCTGCAGCTTTTCGATCTTGTGATCGAGACGACCGATCTTCGTTTCGGCCAGTTCGGCAGCCCCGAGCTCTTCGGCCTGGTTGAAGCAGATGTCCTTGACGATCTGGATCGCTTTGCCGCGATCTTCCATCGAGGCTTTCTTCAACTGCTCGAACGCAGCGTTCGCGGCATCCACGG
>JAPOLP010000327.1 GCA_029977045.1 Planctomycetota bacterium | reverse complement strand
TGCCTGCCGTTCGATCATGAACTGCGGAAAAGAATCAACGCAAACTGGCGGATCACCGAGGCGCGGATCAACTCGGACTTTCTGACGACCGATCAGGTTGGCATCGTCGACGAAATCATCAAGGGCGTGACCAGCGAAGAGGGCTACGACAAGCTGCAGAAGCAGATGAAAGCCGACGCCGGCGGCCTGCCGGGTTACTCGTTCGCGATCTTCGGCCAGCCAGGCACGGATCAGTTCGAGTTCGAGCTGACTGGCCGGCACCTGACGCTGCGCGCGGACGGCAACAGTGTCCCGGGCGCGGCGTTCGGTGGCCCGATCATTTACGGACCCGGCGTCGGCAAGCCGAGCCAGAACCTGTTCTTCAACCAGACTCAGCAGGTCAACAAGGTCTTCCAGGCACTCGATCCTGCTCAGGCGAAGAAAGCTCTCGTCGATACGTCACCGGATGAAGACGCAGTGGCTCTGCAGGGAGCCGAAGGCAAGTTCCCCGGCCTGGCGGTTTCCGAAATGAGTGACGATCAGATCGAGCTGGTCGAGCAGACCGTCAAGTCGCTGCTGGGCGTCTACCGCAAGGAAGACGTCGACGAAGCGATTGCCGTGCTCAAGCAGGGCGGCGGACTGAAGACGTTGCACATGGCGTACTACTCAGACAGCGACCTCGAAGGCGACAAGGTCTGGGACGTCTGGCGTATTGAAGGGCCGTCGTTCGTCTGGCACTTCCGCGGCGACCCGCACGTTCACGCCTACATCAACATCGGCCTGAAGGATCAGCAGGCCTGAGCTTGCTGAGTGCACTCCGAGTCAAATCAACGTCGCGCGAGTTCGACTCGCGCGACGTTTTTTCGTTGATGGGTTATCGTGTCCGCCGAACAACCTCGAACCCTGGAGTGCGACATGATTCGATCCTGCGTCTCGATTGCCCGTTGCCTTGCCCTGCTCTGCCTGGTCGCCTCTTCGACTGCCGTGCTGGCCGCCGATGGTCGGTTCGAAGTGCAATCGAATCTGCGAGCGGGCGCCGCGAAGGTCGACATCACTCCGCAGGAAGTTGCCGAGTTTCCCGTCGTGGGGCATCGCCGGAACGTGAATGGCGTTCGTGATCCTTTGCGGGCGGGAGTGCTCGTGCTGGATGACGGCGAAACGCGGGCCGCGATCGTGACGCTTGACACCATCGGTGCCTGGAGCGAACTCGTCACCCTGGCCCGGCAACGGATCGAGCGGCAGGCGGGAGTTCCGGCAGCGAACGTTCTCGTCGCGGCTTCGCACAACCACTCCGGCCCGGGATTCAATCCGGAATCGGACTGGGGACGATCGGTTGTTACAAAGATTGGAGACGCCGCTGCTCAGGCCGCCGCGCAACTGAGACCAGTCAGCGTCGGCTATGGCGAGGATCAGATTTCGTTCGGCATCAACCGCCGCAAGGTCATCAATGGCCGAGCCGTCGTGCGTCTTAACCCGGACGGGCCGAACGATCCGCGTGTCAAAGTGCTGCGGTTCGACGATGGCCAGTCGCTGACGCCGGTGGCCGTGCTGATGCACGCGGTCTGCCATCCGTGCTTTTTCACCTGGGGCGACAAGGGCTCGGCTCCGTATCCGAATGGCTATCCACGAATGAGTGCCGACTTTCCAGGCGAAGCTCAGTCGTTCGTCGAGATGTGTTATGGCGGCGAGACCAGTTCTCTGTTTCTGCAGGGCTGCGCCGGAGACATCCGACCGAACCTGCCCGGCTACCCGTACCGCTGCGCCGACGAGGCCGACATTCAGTGGGCCGGTCGCGACCTGGGCGGAGCTGTCGTCCGGACGCTTGCTCGCACGGTCACGCGGGAAGAACTTTCGCAGCGGGCAGACTTCTATCCGATCAAAGTGGCGAGTTCGGTCATCTCGCTGCCTGGCAAGACGGGCCGAGTCGACGCAGAGCTGATGGCGATGAAAATCGGCCCGTATCTGCTGCTGACAATGCCCGGCGAACCGATGGTCGAGTACGGCTTCAAGCTCGAACAGGCAATCGCCGACCGCGCGACTCCGATCAACATTGGCTACGCGAACGGGAACATTGGGTACATCGCGACGACGGATGCGTACGAAGTCGGCGGGTACGAGCCCAACACGTCAAAGCTCGCTCCCGAAGCGGAGCCGCTGATTCTGGAAGAACTCGGACGCCTTGCTGACCGGGTTGTCGGCGACGTCTTCGAGTCGTTCTCCAAGCATCCGAAGGATGTTCAGCGTCGCGAGGCGGAAGAGAAAGCAGCCAAAGCAGCGACCGACAACAGGAAGTGACCGTCGTCGGTTACGCGTCGCCGCCGTCCGTCTCGCCGTCGTCGGTCAGAGCTTCGCTGATGATCGCGCCCAGGTTCAGGTGGCCGTCAGCGATGGAGTCCATCACGGAGTAGAGCTGCGTGTCAGCCTCGTACTTGCGGACGTGAGCGACGATCTTTTCGATCTCAAGTTCCGTGTGTCCGCGTTCGCGCAGGAAGTCGGCAAGCTGGATGTAATCGTCGTCGGTTTCTGGCATCGGAACGGGCTCCGTTGGAATCTCTGGCGTCACATTTCACTGGCCCGTCATGCTCGGGCCTTCCGATCGAGGCGGCACGATACCGCGTGTTTGTCACGTGTGTCGAGCAGTCTTCGGCGAGCCTCCGTCAATTGCCGCGTCGTACGGGATCGGCAGCTTGAGGCACGATTGCGGGACGGCTCCACAGGCGTCATCTTGCCTCGCCCGTTCCTTTTCGGAGCCACCCATGAGCGAATCGCAGCCGTTTCACACCGAAGAAATCCGCGGCGTCACCGTCGTCCATCTGCCCGAGGATTACATCAGCGCGTACGAGAACACGCTGGTGGATCTCGCCGGGCTGCTCGATCTTGCGAGCACGATCGAACCGGCTCGAATGGTCGTCGACATGCCGCACGTCAAGTACATCGGATCGGCGTTTATTGGCTTCCTGATTTCGCTCTCCAGCCGGCTGCAGGAACGTCCCAACGGCCGGCTCGCCCTCAGCAGCGTCGCTCCGTTCATTAAGATGGCTCTGCAGAAGACACGTTCCGACATGTTGCTGCAGATGCACGATTCACTCGACGACGCCGTCGAGAGCCTCGCGACGTACTGACGTAGCCTCACCCCACCTTTGCTTTGCCGCCTTGCTTCCTCTGACTCTATTGACTGCCCAATGACTGACTCGACACCTCAGGAATCACAGACAACAACCGAAGTCACATCCCCGGAACGAGCCTCACTCTGGAAAGAAATGCGAACCAGGGACGACTGGTGGTCGATCTGGATCGGCGGCGTGCTGCTCGCGATCGCGTTTCTGGCCGTTTACTTGAACCTGCCGCGCGACTTCAGCGAACAGATTGCGGCAGGCGACAGCGTCAAAGTCAGCAGCCCGCTGAAGAAGTGGATTGCGAAGCCGGGCGACTGGTCGTCGAACCCGATCGATTCGATCTACAGAGCTGCGACTCCGGGTGACGCTGACGGACGAAACGCGGTTGAAGGACGGAATCTGCTGCCTGGCCTGCTGGGAGTGTTCTGTATTTCGCTCGTCGTCTTTGGAGGCGGCATCGCGGCGATGGGGCACAGCCCGCTGAAGTTCGCTGGCGGCTTTGTCGGAGTCTTCCTGCTGGCAACGCTGGCTTACGTGCTCGCCGGGCAGGAGGTCGTCAAACATTACAATCTGGAATATGCACTCTGGGCACTGGCAGTCGGACTGGTCGTGAGCAACACAATCGGCACGCCCGAGTTCCTGAAGCCGGCGGTACGGACCGAATTCTACATCAAGACGGGGCTGGTGCTGCTGGGAGCTGGCGTGCTCCTCAGCCGTCTGCTGGCTCTTGGAGTACCCGGCATCGGCGTCGCGTGGGTTGTCACGCCGATCGTCCTGATCAGCACGTACGTCTTCGGTCAGAAGGTGCTGAAGATGGAATCGAAGTCTCTGAACATGGTCATTTCCGCCGACATGTCGGTCTGCGGCGTCTCAGCAGCAATTGCGACGGCGGCATCCTGCCGGGCAAAGAAGGAAGAACTGTCGTTCGCAATCGGCCTGTCGCTGTCCTTCACGGTTATCATGATGGTCGTCATGCCGCTGTTGATCAGGGCAATGGGCATCAGCGAGATTCTCGGCGGAGCCTGGATCGGCGGTACGATCGACGCGACAGGAGCAGTTGGCGTCGCCGGATCCATGCTGGGTGAGCAGGCCAAAGATGTCGCCGTCACCGTCAAGATGATCCAGAACATTCTCATTGGCGTGACGGCATTTGGCGTCGCGACTTACTGGGTGACGTTCGTCGAAACAAAAGACTCCGGCATTCGCCCTGACGCCTGGGAAATCTGGTATCGCTTCCCGAAATTCGTCCTCGGCTTCGTAGCGGCTTCCGCAGTCTTCTCGACGCTATGTGGCGTACTGCCCGGTGGCGACGAGATCGTCGACGCGATGGTCAAACAAAGTACGAAAACGCTGCAGGGCTGGTTCTTCTGCCTGGCGTTTGTGAGCATCGGGTTGGAGTCCAACTTCCGCGAACTGGCGAAATTCCTGAAGGGTGGCAAGCCGCTGATTCTGTATGTCTGCGGCCAGTCGTTGAACCTGATTCTGACACTTGCAATGGCGTGGCTGATGTTCGAGGTTGTCTTCAAGGACTCCGTGCAGAACCTGGTGAAATAGCATGACCTCGAAACAGGCAGACAACTCGACACAGACGACGGTGGGCGGGAACGCTGGCAGACGGCGTCTCGCAGCGATTGTCGCGGCAGTCGCGCTGCTGTGGCTGTTCGTACTGCCCGCAATCGGCCAGAACCCTGCGATGCGGGCGGCGATTGCAGAGCGAGAAGCGCAGGGCATCGACAGCGGCGCGATGTTCTACACCGACCTGGAACTGATGGACGACGTCCTCGCGCGCTTGAAGCAGTTTCACCGCGAGCACCCAGACGCTCTCTGGGTACCGGGCAGCTCGCGATAGCTGACGCTGCCGTTGCTGTCGGTCCTTACCGGCGAGCCTGCTGAAGCTGTTCCAGCCGCTGCAGGTAGTCACCCGGTCGCGTCGAGAACTCATTGCGGTGCTGCAGCGAGTGGAAAATCACCAGGTGGCCTCGAAAGACGGCGACCGTACGGACGTCACCAGCCGTGTCTTTCTCCGCTTTGACCGTCGAGACCGGGCAGTGGCCATCCGCAAGCGGCCAGAACTTTGCCGGGTCCGCGATAAACTCGCGGCGTGCTTCCTCCGAAACAAACTGCAGCGTGACGCCGTGGTACTCGTGCGTGATCGTCTTGTCGCCGGGCTTGAAATGCCGGGCATTCAGCAGCGAAACGAGGCACAGCCCCTCGAATGCGACCGGCGGCTTTTTCGTGGTTTGAGGCTCTTGCGGCAGCAGAGCCGGAGCGGCAGCAGGCTCGCTGCTTGACGGAGTGGTTTCGAGATTCGCCGTCGCCGGACGGATCGGCTGCTTGAGCGACGGTGCAGCCGGCTTTGCGGGAGGTTCGATCGCGACCTCAACCCGAGCGGCGGCCTGCTTGCGGCAGTACGGCTCGATCCGCTGCGCAAAACCTGCCGGACGATGAAAGCCTTCGATCTTCGCCTCAACGTCGAGATTCGGTGCGATGATCACCGTCGTTGGAAACGCGCTGATTCCGATCGCCTCGACCAGACGCTCGTGCTCATCGGCGTCCAGAACGACTGGAATGAACGACTCGTTAACCTGTTTGATGACGGCGTCGTCGGTGTAGGTCTCGCCGAGCATCTTATGACAGTACCCGCACCACTCGGCGGTGAACTGAATGAGGATCGACTTGCCGGACTTCTCCGCCTCAGCCGCCGCCGTCTTCAGGTTCTTCCGCCATGCGACACTCGCCGCTTCCGCGGTCTGGCTCCAGGTAACAGCCAGCGTGAGAACAAGGACAGGCAGCAGCGAGCGTTTCAGGAAGTTCATCACAGGTCCAATCGTGCCGGGCGGCTGCACTCCGCGCCATCACAACGCGGCGGTCAGTCAAGCAGCCAGATTCACTGAGCCAGCGAGGACATTCCCCGCCGTCACAGGAAATATCGGCACAATCACCCATCGAATCCGTAACCGACCGGACACTGTTCCCCTGGTTTATCTCACGTTCGCCGTGACGCAGACCGGTTCCGCACGCGGT
The DNA here is from genome assembly GCA_029977045.1 of Planctomycetota bacterium. GTDB lineage: Bacteria > Planctomycetota > Planctomycetia > Planctomycetales > Planctomycetaceae > JAPOLP01. The sequence goes on along the minus strand of JAPOLP010000327.1, from coordinate 412 downwards.
GGCGTCCTGTGAAGTGACGCGAATCGCCGCTTACGGCGAGGAAACACCGCAAACTTTCACCGCGAGCCAATTTCGACTCAAGAACGGCGACAGAAGCGATGCTCACCAGAAGTCCGTTCGCGTTAAGCGGCGACGGCGTCGGTTGATCGCCAATTTCTGCCGAGAAGCCGGGAGAGCAGTGGCCAGAGCCAGACGATGATGCAGACGACCCCGAGGCCGGCGGCGATGGGGCGGCTGAAGAAGGCGGTCAGGGAGTCGGACTTGGTGAGGGTTTGGACGAAGGTTTCTTCCAGACGCGGGCCGAGGATAATGCCGAGGACGACCGGGCCGAGGGGGACGCCGAAGCGTTCGAGGATGAAGCCGAGCAGGCCCATACACAGCATCACGTAGACGTCGAAGTAGCTCGAATTGA
>JAPOLP010000432.1 GCA_029977045.1 Planctomycetota bacterium | reverse complement strand
CGTAGACGTCATCTGGTCCTTCAACCAGCGGCCCCACTTCACGGTAGCTCTTACGGCAGAACGAGCAGTTCGCGTTTTTCTTACCCGCCGTAGATCGCTTGCCGGAGTTGAAGTCTTTTCCAGAGGACATTCGATTTCCTTCAGTGCTGTCAATCTTTCCGGGAACCGAGGCCGGAACCTTGCCTTTGCAAACGCTGCACAGGCGAATGTTCCGCATCGAGCCCGACCGCGATTGCCGTCGGAATTCCCCACCGGTTGGTCGACGCCTGCGTCCGTGACAGTTACGACCAGCCGCAGTCCGTGCGACGGCCAAAGTTCAACAATTCGTGCCAGGTTGCGATTGCGAACCGTCGACGCGGATTGTCAATTCGATCGTTGAGCTTTGTGCAATCGGCAAGGTCAGCTTCCGTCGGAAGCAGCATCCTGCCCGTCACTGGCCTCTTGAGACGGAGTTGTCTCCGTACTCTCAGCCGACGCCCTGTCCGGCTGGTCAACCAGTTGACCCTTGATGGATCGGAATTCCATCTCTGACAGGTGACCTCGTCGATGCAGATCCCGAAAGTGGAGCAGCAAATCCTGCGGATCAGCCGCAGGACCGGAATCTTCGCGATACCAGGACCGCATCTTCAAAGAGATAAAGATCACGCTCAGCAGGAGCAGTGCCGTTAGACCATACGAAACCGCCGCATCCAGAACGTGCTGCCAGATTTTGTCAGAAACTCCTGGCACTCAGTGATTCCCGCGAAAGTCTGAGGTTGCTGCAGCGTCAGTCCTCAACGGGAAACGCTTCTGCAGAGATGACAATCCTGTCTGCGGCTCCATCCGGCGAAGGCGGGCATTCTATCGAGACGGGCACTGGTTTCATTGCGTTGTTTGTAGAATCTGCACGACGCGAGGGAATGCGGCTCCAGGCGTCAGGCTGGCGACGGTCAGTCGCGAAATGAACGCTCGCTACGTAGACTCGGCCTGTCCGATCTGGCCAGATCATCGCCGAATGCGTCGGAGTGTGTGAGATCCCGAGGTTCACGATTTGAAGAACTGCTCTTCGGTAATCGGGCCCACTCCGGCCACCAACCAGAGGCAGCGTCATGGAGCTTTCCTGTCCGAGCTGTCAGCAACGAATTTAAGTTGACCGTGACGCGACCACCGATGCCGGTCCGTATCTGGGCAGCACAATCGCTGAAGTTGATTGTCCGAACTGCGGCTCGGTTCCGCTGCCGCAGGATGCCGACGCAACGCTGACCTACATGCAGCAGCATGCTCCGCCCGAGTTGCGGCAGGTCGGACACTTCAAACTCATTCGTATGCTGGGCGCCGGAGCGTTTGGTGCCGTCTGGCTGGCCGAGGACGAGACGCTCGGACGCAAGGTCGCGCTCAAGCTGCAACTTTCGCCGGAACAGGATGTCGATTCGCTGCTGCATGAAGCGCACACGGCTGCCGGGCTCGACCACCCGAACATCGTTTCCATTTACGAAGTCGGTCGTGATGGAGGACGAGTCTTCGTTGCCAGTCAGTATCTGGATGGGCTGACCCTGCAGAACTTCCTCAGTCAGGGAAAGCCTCCGGCCAGGCGGGCGTGTGAACTGGCAGCAACTGTCGCGCGAGCCCTGCATTACGCGCATGGCAAGGGTGTGATCCATCGCGACATCAAACCGGCCAATATCATTCTGGATGCTGATGGCCAGCCCTGCGTTGCGGACTTCGGGCTCGCGAAGCGGTTGTCGACAACTCAGACGATTTCGTTTGAAGGCCAGGTTCTGGGAACGGCGCGTTACATGTCTCCCGAGCAGGCAGCTGGGAAGACTCAGGAGACGGACCACCGATCGGACCTCTACTCGCTGGGAGTGTGCCTGTTCCAGATGCTGACCGGCCATCTGCCATTTCGCGGCAATGTCCAGGCCGTCCTGCACCAGAAAATCTTCGAGGATGCCCCGTCGCCACGAATGCTCGCGCCGACGCTGCCTCGCGATCTGGAAACCATCTGCCTGAAGGGCCCCGAACGGCCCCCCGCCCGCCGTTACCAGACAACCGAGGAAGTTGCGGAAGAACTCCAACGTTATTTGAACGGCGAGCCGATCAAGGCACGGCCCATCACCAGCATCGAACGAGCGTGGCGATGGTGCCAGCGACGCCCCACGATCAGCAGCCTGACAGTCGCTCTGTTTCTCAGCCTGTCGATCGGACTGGCCGCCGTGTCCTATTACTGGCGGGAGGCGGAACGCAGCGACGCCTTTACTCGAAAGGCGCTTTATCGGTCACAGATGAACCTGGCGGCGGAGTATCTCGAACGCAGCGACATCGACGCTCTGCGGCAGTCGCTCGACCGATTCTCATCCGACGTACGGATGACAGCGCTGCGCGGGTTCGAGTGGAGCTACTTCGACAACGCGGCCAGTGTATTCGAGCGAATCATCAGTCAGGGAGTTCCTGTCACCGAGATCGCCGTTTCCACGGACGGCACTCTGCTGGCATCACTGGCGACAGACCGTGCGTTGCGCGTGTGGGATGCCGAGTCGGGCGAGTTGCTGCGCGAAATCGAATTGCCGGCTGGTCGGTTCCGTGCGCTGACGTTTCTTGCGGGCAGCAATCGACTGGTAGCGGGAGCCACCGACGGCATTGTTCGCATCTGGAATCCGCTTGAGAGCGACCGACCGGTCAGCCAGTTCAAACAGGGGCCTCAGGTGCAGTACCTGCGGTCGAGTCAGGACGGAAAGACGCTGCTGACGTCGGCGGGAGCGGGTGCCGTCAGGTTGTGGGACGCGGAAACACAGGAGCGGAAGGGCGAGTTCCCAACGGGCCCGGGCGCAACGCTCGACGTGCGTCTTTCGCCGGACGGCAGTCTCGTTGCCGTCGCCAAGGAGGACGGACGCATCCGGATCACTGATGTCAGTATCGGCACACCAACTCAGGTTTTTGGCCCGGTCGCGGAGATCGAAAAGATTGCATTTTCACCCGATGGGCGGCGACTCGCCGTGGGAACTTATTCCGGACTTCTCGGCGTCTGGTCGCTCGAAACCGGACAGCAGGAGTTTGAACTCGATACCCGGCTGGCTCAGATTGGCGCCATCGAATTTCTCGACGACCGGCTGCTAAGCATGACTGGCGTTTATGGCGACTTTCTGATCCTCGACACGGAGACGCGGATCGAACGCTGCCGCATGGGAACACACGAACTGAGTACCGGCAGCCTTGCCGTCGCATCAAAGGCCGACCGGTTAGTCGTTGGCAGCGGTGACGGAAGTCTCAAGCTGCTGAAGACGCAGCAACTGCTCGCGCCCCACGTTTTCTGGCATGACACGCATGTTCGCGAGGTCGGATTCCTGCCGAGGACGAACCTGATCTTCTCGGCAGACGGAGCCGGCACGGTCCGGCGCTGGAATCCTGCCGATGGCACATCGACCGATATCCGCAGCGTGTCCGCTGAGAACGCTGACAGCGAGTCTTTGCGAACAATCGCGGTAAGTCCCGACGGCACAGTGATCGCCGTCGCAGTTGCCGATGCCGGCATTCAGTTGATCGATGCGAGCGACGGCGCGGTGCGAAACTCACTCCCGGTTTCCGACCGTCAGATCGTGCGTCTGCGGTTTTCGCCCGACGGAACCTCACTCGTTGCTCTGTCGAACGAAGGCAAACTGACGTCATTCGCGATTGGTTCAGAGCCGGAACCGCAAACAGTCTTCGATGTGCAACCGTTCGAGAACGCGTTGAGTGACGTGATTTTCACCGCCGATGGTGCCCGGCTGCTGATCGCTGGCCGGCAGGGCGAACTGCGGTTTCTTGACGCGAGCTCGGGGGACTTCACCGGGCCAATGTTCTCGATCAATGGGACGCCCTCAGTCATCCGCTTCTGTCAGAACGGAAAGTTGCTTGCTGTGGGAACTCTCGATGGCAGGCTACTGATCCTCGATGCTCAAACGGGAGAGCTCCGCTCGACGACCAAAGCGCACTCCGGACGCATCAACGCACTGGCCGAATTCCCCGACGGGCGAGCCTTCGTTTCCGCAGGCCGGGATCGCGTCCTGAACCTCTGGGAAACCGAAACGGGCGAGCGTCTCACGACACTGTACGGCCACCCGCGACAGGTCTTCTCGGTCGCCGTCTCGCCAGACGGAAAGACCATTGTGTCGGGCAGCCTGGCGGGCGATGTCCGTATCTGGCGCAGTTCCACGAAGTAGTTGCCCGATCGTGTCTGGTTGAAGGTCCGCAGCGCTGGGGATATCGTGCCGGGCTTCCACATTGGAAGCTTTTCACAGCGAGAATCAGGAGTCACCGATGGGTTTGTTTGAAGGCAAAAAAGGGCTGGTCTTCGGGATCGCCAACGATAAATCGATCGCCTGGGCGATCACTCAGGAACTGGCAGCGCAGGGCGCGGAAATCGGATTCACCCATCTGCCGGAAAGCGACCCGGCGCGACCGAAGAACGAACGCAAGCTCCGGAAGCTGGTCGAGCCGCTTGGCAGCACGTTCGTCATGCCCTGCGACGTGCAGAAGGAAGAAGACATCGACGCCGTCTTCGACGCGGCCAAAGAGCAGATCGGCCCGCTCGATTTCGTCGTTCACTCGATCGCGTTTGCAACGATCGAAGACCTCAAAGGCCCGGTCTACAACTGCAGCCGCGACGGCTTTAAGCTGGCAATGGACATCTCCGCCTTCAGCCTCATCGCCCTCGCACGACGAGCGAAGGACGCTCTGGTTCCCGGCGGCAACATGCTCGCTATGACGTACCTCGGCGGCGAACGAGTCATCCCTGGCTACAACGTGATGGGCGTCTGCAAGGCGGCTCTGGAATCCAGCATCAAGTACCTGGCCAGCGAACTGGGTGCCGAGAAGGGCATTCGAGTCAACGGCCTGAGCGCCGGCCCGGTCCGAACACTCGCCGCCAGCGCCGTCAGCGATCACAGCCTGATGGACAAGCTCTACAGCTCGATGGCTCCGCTGCGACGCAACATCACGCGCGAAGAAGTCGGCAAGGCTGGCATGTTCCTGCTGAGCGATCTCGCGAGTGGCGTGACCGGCGAAAACGTCCACGTCGACGCCGGCTTCCACATCATGGGAGCCCCCGGAGAAGACATGTCAGAGAAAGCCGACGAGTAGTTCAACGGCTCGATAGAAACAGAAAACGCCCGGCAGCGAGTGACTGGTTGCCGGGCGTTTTGCTTTTGCCGCGTCGTGTCTTAAACGCAGAGATCGCTGAGGTTTCGCAGAGGACGCGGATACACTCAGCGATCTCTGCGAGTCCTCTGTTTTCTCTGCGGTTAAATAAAACCCTGCCTTACAGAATCTGTGAACGCAGGTCGGTCAGCAGGCTGACGGCTTTGCCGATGTCGGCCTTCTGGCGTTCGCGGTCGTGAGCGATTTCGCGTTCGATCGTCAGCGGGCCGTCGTAGCCGAGTTCCTTCAGCGTTCGCAGGTACGTTTCCATGCCGACGTCCCCGTCGCCGAGCGGGACTTCAGCACCCCATTCGGTGCCTCGGACGCCTTCTGGAGCCCATGTTGCGTCTTTGCAGTGGATGCTGCGGACAAGGTGCCCGACCTTCTTCAACGCGTCGATCG
>JAPOLP010000675.1 GCA_029977045.1 Planctomycetota bacterium | reverse complement strand
TCGAGCATGACGACGCCGGCGGGAACATGTTCGATGAACAGCCGCAGCTGCTCCTCGCTCGCGCTCAGTGCTTCCTCGGTCTCTTTCAGCTTCGTGACGTCGGAGATGTATCCCAGGTACCGGTCCTCCGACACCTTGACCGCGTTCACCAGGCACCAGCCAGTACTGCCATCCTTGTTAAGAAACGCACGCCGGCGTCTGATGAAGCCGCGCGTCCGGAGCTCTTCAAAATCGACACGGATGTCTTCCCGAATCTCCGGCGGATGCAGCTCGGGCACCGTCATCGCCTGCAATTCGGACTCGGAGTACCCCGTCAGGCGGCAGGCGGCGGCGTTGGCTTCGTACAGCTGCCCCGCCCCATCTGCGACGAGGACCCCGTACGGCGAGTGGTCAAAATAAACCCGAAACCGATCGCCCATCGTTTCGGGAATCAGACTGGCTGTGCCTGTTTCGCCCACGCTACCCGTCCTGCAATCCTGGCCGTCATTGCTCGGAAACAGTTTTACGTTAACCGTCGTCCGGAGTTGGGGATGAACTCACTGTCAAGCACGGACAGTAGCATGAACAGAGGCGAACGAGAACAGAATAGTTTCGTGCGTCAGGCATACCTGAACGTTGCTGCGGGAGCCCGCAAACTGACAGCGTCCGGCGGCGACCAGACCCCGGCAGGCAATCGATCGAGCCGGAGCCAGCCGTGGAAGCTCTCAAGTGACCCCAGCCAGACTTCTGGCTACGAACTGTTCGACATCCTTTGACGAAACCGGCTTCGCGAAGACTTCGATGTCCGCCGCCGACGATTCCGCGAACGCCCGGGCGACGTCTGCGCCGTGCCCGGTCATCAGTGCGATTGGCCAGTTGATTCCTCGCCGTTGAAGCTCGTCAACCAGCTCGAAGCCACTCATCCGCGGCATCCGAACGTCAAGCAGCAGGCAGACGGGATGGCCGCTGGGGATGTTCCCAAGGAGAGCCTCCGCCGACTCAAATGTGAGAACCCGGTAACCGAGCCCGGAAAGAAACATGTCCACGGAATCTCGAATCGCCGCTTCGTCATCGACGACAGCGACCAACGGTGCTTCAGGCATTCGTCGCTCCTTTCGTGAGAACCGGCAGCCGAAATTCAAACACAGCTCCTCCGCCGTCGCACGATCGGGCGACGATTGTGCCTCCGTGGGCTTCCACCAGAGTTCTGCAGATGGGAAGTCCCAGCCCCATGCCAGACGGCTTGGTCGAATGAAACGGGTCGAAGACCTTCTGACGTGCGTCCTCTGACAGACCTGGCCCGTTGTCAGCGACGCTCACAATGACAGCGCCGTCTTCCTGACCGGTCCTCAGGTGCAGGTTACGAGGCCGCCCGTCGCCGGTCGACATCGCGTCAATCGCGTTCTGTATCAGGTTGACCAAAACCTGCTGGATCTGAATCGCATCCGCCCGCACCATCGGGAGCGGATCCGTCAGTTCCAACCGGACTTCGATACTTCCCGTCGTCAGCGGACTCTTCAGCAGACCGAGAACGTCGCTCACCAAATCATTGACGCGGCATTCCGCCAGTTGCGGCTGACGCTTGCCGATAAACGCGCGCATTCGCTGCACGATCTCACCGGCCCGCAGCGACTGCTCGGCGACTTTCTCCAGTGCCTCGTCGACCTTCTGCTCCAGCTCCGCCCCACCATCCGATCTCTTGCGCAGAGAAACCGCCGTGTGGGCATACATGTGCACGGCCATCAGCGGCTGGTTGAGTTCATGCGCCAGGCCGGCAGCGAGTTCCCCCATCGTTCCTACTCGCGATGTGTGCGCGAGCTGCTCCCGCAGTGACGCAGTCTGCTGCTCCGCGACGAATCGCTCAGTCACGTCTTCTGAGAACAGAACGATCCCGCCGATCTCGTCCGGTGCAGCGAACCAGGGATGCATTTCACAGTGCAGGTGCTGCGTGCTTCCGTCGGTATGCGTCAGAGTGATCCGATCAAATTTCGCGGGCTCACCGCTGAGACACCGTGCGTGACAGTCCCTGATTTCAGGCGACACGTCGGGAAAGAGGTCGTAGTGGCTTTCGCCAGTAATGTCACGGCCTTCGAGTCGGGCATCGCTGAGCCAGCGTCTGCTGCAGGCGAGGTACCGCATCTGCCGATCGAGCATCGCCACGCCGACCGGAACCTGATCAATAAACCGCCGCAGCCGCTCTTCGCTGGATTGCAGTGACGACTCGATCCGTTTCCGATCGGTGATGTCGTGAATCGTCCCCACCATGAAAGCCGGCTGGCCACTCCGGTCTCGAATGGCCGCACCAAACACTTCGACATCCGCAAATGATCCATCCGCTCTGACCGCCGTCAGCTCGCCGGCCCACTTACCGGTTGCGAGAACGGTTTCCATGACAGACTGAACGAAAGCGGGATCGCGCACGAACTCGAGAGGCGAGCGTCCCAGCACGTCTTCGTCTCGTTCATAGCCCCAGATGCGAAGAAATGAATCATTCGCATAGACCAGGCTCTGCGTCGCCAGATCGACAATCGCAACTCCGCTGATGGAATTCGCAATCGCCGATTCCTTCAGCAGCAGTTCGTCCTGAGCGGCCTTCAGGCTGGAGATGTCACTGATGTAGCCGAGAAACTGGCCGTCCTTGAGCTTTGTCGCTGAGACCGACACCCAGCCGCGTTCGCCACTCTTGCTGACGACGGGCTGCTGCACGTTGAGCGTTCCGGTGCGGACCAGCTGTCCAAACTCAGCACGTCCCTGCTCCTGATATTCAAGCGGGAACAGGGCTCCAATCCGCAGCTGAAGCAGCTCCTCGCGAGAATAGCCCGTCTGGCGGCAGGCTTGCGGATTGGCGAAGAGAATCCGTGCCTCTTGATCAGCGATCACAACGGCAATTGGCGCGAGTTCGATGCAGCGCTGAAAGTCGGCATCAACCGCCAGCGGTTCCTGTGACCGCAGGTTCTCTGCGTCGTCGTTCGTACTGTCGTCCATGACGAGGCCACGTCAGTCCCTTGCCCACATGATTGATGTTGAGTCTGCGGCCCTGACAGACATGAACTCCTCTGAGTATCGGCGCGGGAACCATAGGTAACCCTACCCAATTCCCGGAACTGTACGATCGACTCGGGATTGACGCAGTTGCGTCACTTCGTGTTTGGCCTGAGTTCGTACGGGTCGCGAAGCCGGGTCATTTCGTGCTTCAGCAGAGCTTCAAGCTCCCGCCGCTTCGCCGCGAATTCCGGCTTGTAGGCTAGGTTGGCCTGCTCCAACTTTGGCGTATGACCTGTTGCCGAGGTGACAGCACCGGCCTGGTGTTCTTCCAGAAACTCCAGCGGATTCGCGGTGAGATCGAAGAGCTGCGTTTCGCGGACCTCACCATCGAGCGTGTCGTACTCGATCAGCTTCCAGCCGTTCGATTTGACAGACCGCATCCCCGGTTTCGTGCCGCCGCAGTAGACGCCGTACAGAACGTCCCTGATGCGATCGTCTTTGCCTTCAAGCACCGTCCGAAAGCTCTTGCCCTCGACGACGTCAGGAGTCTCGACACCCGCCAGATCGCACAGAGTTGGCAGGACATCCAGCAGGTACGTGTAGCCTGACGCCCGGCTGCCCGCCTTGATGCCTGGGCCGCGAACGATGAACGGCACCCGCCAGGTGTGCTCGTACAGATTCTGCTTGCCCATCAAACCGTGCCGTCCGACCGCGATGCCGTGATCGGCGGTGTAGAACACGTACGTGTTTTCCAGCTCGCCCATTTCTTCGAGCTGTTTCAGCACGCGCCCGACCTGCTGATCGATGTTTTCAATGCACGCGTACTCGCGACCGAGTTCGTTGCGGACAGTCGCCTCGTCCCGCTGTTTCAGAACACCCTGAACCTGTTCTTCGTCCCGCAGCCCCGGATGGCCATGATGAAACGGGTGAGCCGGCAACCAGTTCGGCTGTAGCTTCGGAGCCTTCGGATTCGGAGCATCGCCGGGACCAGAGTTGTCCACTCCGTATTTCTCCGCGAGTTCCGGCGTCGCGTTCCGCGGATCGTGCGGGTGCGAGAATCCGTAGTAGATGAGGAACGGCT
>JAPOLP010000481.1 GCA_029977045.1 Planctomycetota bacterium | reverse complement strand
CGCACTGACCCCAGCGATTGCGACCGTAGCGGTCCCGGACCTTGTCGGGCTCGCGCGAGACCTCGAACGCATGACGAGCCTTGCCGGAAGTCAGCAGGTCGAACGCCTGCTGCTGAAACGTGCCGTAGTTGCCGGCGGCTGTACCGGTGGAAATCTGATCGAAGCGGGACTCCAATTGAGACAGCAGCGACTGGCGCCGGTCGAGCTGCAGCGGAGTGATCGAATCGGTACGCAGGCTCTCGATCTCGTACGTCGGCTGTGACGGATCGCCGACGAAGACCTCGGGGTTCCACTGCGGTCCCATGAAGCCGGCGGACTGGCCGGCGGGTGTGACGTTCTCGTTGAGCCGGTTGACGTCGGGCAGCCAGACCGTGCTGAGTGCCGGCAGCTTCTCGCTGGGACACTCGCGTTTGACGATCGATCCGAAGTACGGCCAGTCGGTCGGCGTGATCGTGCGGGCGTTCGGGCCGCGGTACTTGTAACCGGTCAGCACCCACGAGCCGCTGGACGAGTGCACGTTGTCGTTGGTCGACATCGAACGCACGACGGCCAGCTTGTCGGCGTGAGTCGCGGTACGCGGCAGCAGCTCGCAGAACTGAATGCCGGGGATGTTCGTGCTGATCGGATTGAATGGTCCGCGAATCTCGACAGGAGCGTCCGGTTTTGGATCGAACGTCTCATGCTGCGGAGGTCCTCCGGCCAGGTAGAGGAAGATAATGTTCTTCGCCTGCCCGAAGGACCGGTCATAGGCAGTCTCCGGTCGAGTCAGCGTCTCGCGAGCCTGCAGCAGCGTCGGCAGCGACAGCCCGGTCATCGACAGCGAGCCAATCTGCATCAGCTCGCGGCGGTTGATGCCGTCGCACAGTCGCGTGCCCTGATTGAGGATCCTCAGCATGGCGAGCTTTCAGAACGTTCGAGACTTTCGTCTCAGCATCGGCCTCCGATTCGTAGCGAAAGTCGCGGAGACTTTCGGACGAACCGGAGAGCTTCTGGTGATTCGAGAGAGCCGAAACTCTGCGCGAGTTTCGCTACCACTGCCGGTTGTCCGCACAACCGGACTTCCGAGCAGACGATTGAATCGCGGTTGACGATACATCAAAAGTTGGTCATCAATCGACCGCAAATGACGGCCATCCTGCAACGGGATGGGGATCAGGTCCGGCGATTCCGGCGGGCTGCAGACTTTGGAGAGTGAACGATGGCGGTGCCTCGCTGGAATCATCCCGGCGTTTCTCGGCGAACTGCGGTGAAAGTCGGAGCGGCAGGCATCCTCGGGCTGGGGATGAACCACCTGGATGCTCTGCGGGCGGCGACCGGCGAGAAGGCGGAAGCTGCGTCCGCTGGCACCGCGAAGTCCTGTATCTACATCTTTCTGTCCGGAGGCTTAGCACAGCAGGACAGCTTCGATTTGAAGCCTCACGCGCCGGATTCGATCCGCGGAGAGTTCAACCCGATCGCGACCGCGACGCCGGGCATCGAAATCTGTGAGCACCTGCCACTGCTGGCTCAGCGGAGCGACAAGTGGGCTCTGGTCCGCTCACTGACGCACCCGACGAACGGCCACACGCTGGGCCACTACTTCATGCTGACGGGGCACTCGGTCGCTCCGATCTTCCGCGGCGACCGGCAGCCTCGCCCGACCGACTGGCCATCGATTTCGTCAATCGTTGGTGACGCTCTGCCGGCTCGGAACAACCTGCCGCCCGCCGTCATGCTGCCCGAGAAGCTGATTCACTGGTCCGGCGGCACGATCCCCGGAGCCTACGGCGGGATGATGGGCAGCCGCCGCGATCCGTTCATCATCGACGCGACACACTACGGCGACCCGTTCTGGCGCGGCGCTTATCCCGAATACACGTTCCATCAGCTCCCGAGGAAGAACCCGACGTCGGACAGTCCGACCGTGTTTCAGGCACCGAGTCTCGAACTGCAGCCCGGCCTGGCTTCCGGACGGTTTGATCGGCGGCTCGATCTGCTGGGCTCGATCGACTACCAGCGGAAGGAACTGGAACGTTCCGCCGAGGGCGAGCAGTACGACCGACATCGACAGTCGGCGATCTCGCTGCTGGCGAGCGACAAAATCCGGCGGGCAATCGACGTCACGAACGCCGACGCGAAGGCTCAGGAACGATATGGTCGCAACAGCTTCGGCTGGTCACTGCTAATGGCACATCGCCTGGTGCAGGCCGGCGTGAACATGGTGCAGGTCAACCTGGGCAACAACGAGGCCTGGGACACGCACGGCGAAGCGTTCTGGCGGCTGCGCGAGAAGCTGCTGCCTCCGACCGACCGGGCTCTGTCCGCGCTGCTGGACGACCTCAGCGAAACCGGCCTGCTGGACTCGACGATGATCGTGATGGGTGGCGAGTTCGGTCGGACTCCGAAGATTTCGCACCTGGCTGACAGCTATGACGAGCCGGGGCGCGACCACTGGGGCGCCGTGCAGACGCTGTTCTTCGCAGGCGGCGGAGTTCGCGGCGGCAACGTTGTCGGCTCGTCGGACAAGGACGCGGCCTACCCGGCGTCTGACCCGCAGAAGCCTGAGAACATGGCGGCGACGATCTACAACGCCCTGGGCATTCCGCGCACGGCTGCCTGGTACGACGACGTCAACCGCCCGCATCACATCTACTTCGGCGACCCGATTGCCGGTCTGACGTAAATCAGGCCTCGACTTCGATCTCGCGAGACCACTGCTGGTAGGCTTCCCAGTAGGTGCGTTTCAGAGCGATCTCGTCATCGTCGCTGGATGGCTGAATGCGACCGTTGGTATCAATGCCTCGCGAAACCAGCTTGTGTTTGCCAGGCTCAACGGCGCCAAGGTCGATCGAGAAGAATCGCCAGCAGAACTGTTCAACCGGTTCCGCGTCGATCTTTGCTTCCCGCCATTCGCCGTCATTCAACTGGACCTCGACCGAACGAATCGGCGTGCCGTTGTTCCAGACGGCTCCGTACGCCTTCAGCGGGACTTTACCGTCAGCGGTTTCGCCGCGAGTGACTCGGGCGATGATCGACTTGAGATTCATGCGACCGACAGACGTTTCGACGAATTCGACTTGCTCGCCGCGTTTTTCAGCACGCACCGTAACGTAGTCGCGGGCCATGTAGCGGCCCATGTACCGGCGGTTGCGAATCTCGATACGTCGCAGCCACTTGACGTTGGCGATGCCATACCAGCCAGGCACGATCAGCCGCAATGGAGCACCGTTGCGGTGTTCGAGTGCCTCGCCATTGCGTTCATAGGCGAGCAGCAGCGGCAGCGTCGTTGCATCTTCGATCGACATACTGCGACCAAATGGCACCTCGAACTTCAGTTCGCGATTCGTTCCCGGTCGCAGTGTTTCCTCTTTGCGGTCGTGGCCGATGAACACGACTTCGATCGCGTCGTCGTGAATGCCGCACTCCTTGAGCAGCGGCGCGAGCGGCGTGCCTGTCCAGCGGCTGTTGTAGATCGCGTTCATGAAACCGGCTGACGCGCCGTTACCCGAGCACTCCAGCGTCATGTGCTGGTCCTTGCGCGGCAGCTTGCGGATGTCGTCCATCGTCAGCGTCTTCGGGTGGTCAACCATGCCGGTGATTTCGAGGGCGGCCTTGTCTGCATCGAACTCCGGCATCCCGTAGTGCTGCACGCTGAAGACCTGGTCTTGCGGCGTGAGCCAGGAATCCAGAGTTTCCCAGTCGAGACGATTCGGCCCGCTGCGAGGCACGTTCAGAAACGGTACGAGTTCCTCGTCATCGCCCTCGGCAGGAAACACGAAATCAGGACGAACGAGCATCGCAAGTCCAGCGGCAAACGCGCCGGCTCCAGTACGCAGAACGTCTCGGCGGCTGGGATGAGTGTCTGACATGGGGACGACTCTCGAAGTAGCGAGGAACGGAAAAGTGACTTCTCGACGGGGGACCTGTTGAGGGCCGACGACTTTATTTGACGAGGTCCGACGGCGACAAGGTGAACGACTCGGCGAGTTTGCCGTCGGCGGTGACTTCGATCGATTTGGACGTTCGCAGACGACCGAGCACATGGTAGACGTCCATCCGATACTTGCCGGGCGGAACGTTCTCGAACGAGTACTTCCCGTCCTCACCGGTGACAGCGAAGTAAGGGTGATCGAACACGAAGATCCAGGCCTGCATTCCGCCGTGGAAGACACACCCGATCTGAATCGGAGTGGCGATGCCGCCAGCCCGGTCGAACTGGTGCTTGTAATCGAAGTCGGGCGACATGTTCTCATTGAACGTCGCAATCGGGCTACTCGCTCGAACGTTGTGTGTTGTCGCGTCGCTGTTCAGAAACCGGATGGAATCTCCAACCTGTATCGCGACGGTCTGCGGAGTGAACTGAAACAACTGCTGGTCAACGAGGGCTGTCTTTGGCTCTCCCAGCCGCTTGGTTCCTCGCAGTGAACTGCTCCGCAACGCAACAACCGTCTCGGCCAGCTCGCCGGTCTTCGATTTCTTGATGAAGTACCGCGCGTACCGCCATGGCTTCTCCTTGTCCGGCTGGTACGTAATCGTGCCAGAGACAGAGCCGGTGCCAGGCTTGGCGTCGTCGGCGATCGCCAGTGACGAGAGTACGGCGAGAATCAGCAGGCACGCGATTGCGGCACGGGTGAGATCACGAAGGGGCATGATGATTGCGTTGAGTCTGGTCGCGGAAGTGAGCGGGCAGGGCGGGGAACGGAAATGCTGGCGAGCTGGGCCGAAAACCTCAATCCCGTCGCTTCCCGTCAGGCAGTGCTACGGTACGAAAGACCGCACGCTACTTCTTCGGTCGCTTGCGATCGGGCCGGTATCCCTTGCCGGGCTGATGTCGTGACGACTTGCGGCCCTGCTGCTTCTTCCCGCCACTCTTGAGGTCACGGTTCGCATTCTGACGCCGGGCTTCAATCGCTTCACGCGGTGGCTTGGCCGGGATCAGGCAGTCGCAGCCGTTGCCGATCAGGTCCTGACGCCCCGCCTGTTCCAGGGCCGTACGTACCTCGAAGTAGTTTTCCGGCTTGAAGAACTGCATCAGAGCCCGCTGCAGCTTGCGGTCGCGGAGATGCTTCGCGATGTAGACCGGCTCTTTCGTGAACGGGTGGATTCCCGTGTGATACATCGCGGTTGCGACATCGAACGGAGCTGGAATGAAGTCCTGGACCTGGTCGGGGCGATAGCCGTTGCGTTTCAGAAAGACGGCCAGGTCGATCATCGCGTCGAGATCGCTGCCCGGATGGCTGCAGATGAAGTACGGCACGATGTGCTGCGTCTTGCCGGCCTT
>JAPOLP010000239.1 GCA_029977045.1 Planctomycetota bacterium | reverse complement strand
GCGGACGGGCGCTTCGATCGAATCGAGTGCCGATACGCTCGACCCGGCAGCGACGTTCTTTCCGTCAGCGTCGAATGCCTGCAATTCCGCCAGCGTGAAGATGAAGTCGTTCTGCCGTTCGACGAGTTTCGTCGCCGTCACACGAATCCGTTTCGCCCTGCGCGGCTCGATCGAGACTTCAAACGGGACCAGACCGGGATTCGGTACGTCGGCCTTTGTCTGGTCGGCGATTTCAACGGGTGAGGCTTCGTCGCCCGCAAACACCTCGACGCGAAACCGCACGGGGAAACCGAAACCGGCACCGATTCCGGCGAAGTCGTCGTGACAGGGACGCAGTACGATTTTTGAGATTTCGGCATCGCGCCCGAGATCGATTTCGATCCACTTCTCTGCGTCGGCCTTAGGGGCGATCGCGCTGTGATAGCCGAACTCCGGCTTTTTGCCCTGCGGCTCGGTCTTCGGTTTCAGCTCGGTGATGCGTTTTTCGAGGTCGGTGAGTTCTGCACCGCCGACTTTTTTAATCTCGTCGTCGATCGACTTTTGCTCGGCCTGCAGGGCGACGATCTGGTCGCCGAGATCGCGGCGCTGACGTTCGACTTCGGGGTCGAGGTCGTAAGGTCGTTCGGCTCGGTCGACGGCCGCGAAGACGGATTGCAGGCCGTAGTAGTGCTGCATCGTGAACGGGTCGAACTTGTGGTTGTGGCAGCGGGCGCACTGGATTGTGACGCTGCAGAACGTGTTGAACGTGCTGCTGACCATCTCGTCGCGGTCGAGATTGCGGGCGACCTTGCCATCGATCTTCGACTCGGGAACTTCGACGTGCCCGATGAAGTCCCACGGGCCGGCAGCGATGAAACCCAGTCCGAGGATTCCGTCGGGCTCCCCGGGGAAAAGCACGTCGCCAGCGATCTGTTCCTGCACGAAGCGGGTGTACGGCTTGTCCTCGTTGAGCGATCGAATCACGTAGTCGCGATACGGCCAAGCGTTAGGGCGCAGCTTGTCCTTGTCGTATCCGCAGGTGTCCGCATAGCGAACGACGTCGAGCCAGTGTCGCGCCCAGCGTTCGCCGTATCGTGGTGAGTCGAGCAGCCGATCAACGAGCCGCTCGTACGCACGAGGCTGGTCGTCAGCGAGAAACCGGTCAACTTCTTCAGGCGTCGGCGGCAGGCCAGTCAGGTCGTACGTCAGGCGGCGAATCAATGTCCGGCGGTCGGCTTCTGGTGATGGCTTGAGGCCGTGTTCGTTGAGCTTTCGCAGGACGAACGCGTCGATCGGCGATTGGCCCCACGTTGCAAATTCCGGCTGACCGTCAATTGTCGGCAGGGCTGGCCGTTTGATCGGCTGGTACGACCACCAGTCAAAGTCGTCGATGACCGGTTCTTCGAGCACCAGTCCGTCGGGCCACTTCGCTCCGTCGACGATCCACTGGTGGATGACGGCGACCTGCTCGTCGGTCAGCGGAGCACCGTCCTTCGGCATACTCGGCTTCTCGCCGGGCACGACCGAAACCAGCGTACTCAGCAGATGGCTTCCTTCTGTGTCGCCAGCCTCGACATATCCACTGCCGAGCAGTTCGTCGCGCCGCTGCAGAGCGAAATCGCCTTTCTGATCCAGCGAGTTGTGACAACCCAGACACTTCGCTTCGAGAATCGGCGCGACGCGGTCGCGGAAGAAATCGTCGGCTGTCGTGGCGTTGGGCAGAACGAGCAAAGCCGCAAACACGACGATCGAACGAAACAACATGGGGAGCATCTGACGCATCGGGCAATCCGCTGAAACGAGAACTGTCATCGCGGAACATGATCAACGACCGGCGAGCCGAGATCCATCGAACCTGGCAATGTCGGGCCGGCGTTCGATTGCGAAGCACGCATCAAGTCGGTCTGATGGCCGCCTGCTGACAGCTGACACTGCCACAGTATTCGACCCGCCCCACCTGCCGACCGACCGCCGGGAGCCTTCCGCATGAGTACCGAAACCGCTCGCCGCCCGCTTTACAAACGCATTGGCCCCGGCCTGATCACCGCCTGCGTCGTCATCGGCCCGGGCAGTATCACGACGAGTTCGAGCATCGGTGCGAACGCCGGGTACTCGAAGCTGTGGGTTGTCATCGTGTCGGTCATCTTCATGCAGGTCTACATGACGATGGGGGCCCGGCTGGGAGCCGTCGCGGCGAACGCTCCCGGCGACCTGATTCGCGAGAAGGCCGGCAAGTGGCTGGCCGTTCTGGTCGGCTGCAGCGTGTTTTTTATCTCGGCGGCGTTTCAGTTTGGAAACAATCTCGGTGTCGCGGCGGCGTTTCAGGCGTTTTCCAGCGACACAACTCTGCTGACCTGGCTTGTGATCGGCTTCAACACTCTGGCGATCTCGTTTCTGTTTGCGTTCAAGAATCTCTACCAGATGCTCGAACGCGCGATGATGGCTTTCGTCGCTCTGATGCTGATCAGCTTTGCCATCAACCTGTTCAATCTGAGCCCGAGCCTGCCTGACATGGCCGCTGGTTTTGTGCCGAAAGCAACGGCGATCGACCTGACGACGCTGGGACTTGTCGGAACAACGTTTGTGATCACGGCGGCGTTCTATCAGGCCTACCTGGTCCGCCAGAAAGGCTGGAAAGTCGCCGAGATGCGGGACGGTCTGATCGATGCCCGCATCGGATCGGTGATCATGGCTCTGATCACGATCATGCTGATGTCGACGGCAGCAGCCGGTCTTCATGACGGAACCGAAGTGAAACTCGGGAGCCCGGTCGACGTCGCGAAGGCGCTGCAGGCGACATTTGGAACCAGTGCCAAGGCGATCTTCTGCCTCGGTCTGTTTTCCGCCGCGTACTCGTCGTTCCTGGTGAACTCGATGATCGGCGGCTTCATGGCGGCGGACGGTCTCGGGCTGGGCAGCAAGCCGTCAGACCTGTGGCCGCGTCTTCTGACGACGCTCGCACTGGTGACGGGGATGACGGTTGGGCTGGCGACAATCCTGTTTGGATTCAATCCCGCCCCGGCAATCATCGCGGCTCAGGCCGTCACTGTCGTTGCGGCACCTCTGGTCGCGGGCGTTCTGCTGTGGCTGACCAGCCGCCGCGACATCATGGGCGACCAGGTCAATACTCCTGTGACGACGACGTTCGCCGGACTCGGTCTGGTTCTGCTGCTTGCAATGGCTGGGAAAACAGCATTCTCCGATATTCCGAAGAAGCTGGACGCTTTGCGGAATCCGCCCGCTGCAGCGCAGGCAGAATCTCCGGCAGAGGCAGCTGGCGAAGACTCCGCAGCGCCGTCCGAGGCCATCACTGATGCTTCGCCGGCTGAGGCAGAGTCCGAATCCACTCCGGAAGAGGGTGCCGAGCCGTTAACGACCGACGAGAACAAGCCTTCGACGCCTGAAGAGTAGGCGAGCTGGGTACCTCGGCGGATTCTGGTCCCTCAACAGTTTGCCCGATGTCGGAGCGATTGCGGTTCTCCGCCGTGATCACCGATTGACGCTCTGAACAGCCTTCCTTATCGTCTCGGCTCGAATTAAACGCTTCTGGCCTGATTCGCTGAATCGGCTGCTCGCGGCAGAGGCCTGCCGCTTCATAAAAAGGCTCCTTCCCGGACGGCTCGACGGCCCCGGATGGTGAGCTGATCTCCGCAGAAAGTACAAGATCCTGATGAAGAAGAAGTCCGTCCCCGGTTTTGATGACCTGGGACTCAGTAAGACAACGCTGGCCGCCATTCGCAAGGCGGGTTTTGAAACTCCGAGCCCCATCCAGGCGGAATTCCTGCCGGTCGCCCTCAACGGGTCTGACTGCATCGGTCAGGCGCACACCGGAACTGGCAAGACGGCGACGTTCGTGATTCCGATCCTGGAACGCATCGACTTCAACTCGAAGCGTCCGCAGGCCCTGATCCTGACGCCAACACGCGAACTCAGTGAGCAGGTCGCGAACGAGGCTCGCAAGCTGTCCGTCAACCGGGACGACTGCCTTGTCGCGTGCATCGTCGGCGGCAAGTCGATCAAGACACAGGTCGATCAGATCAAACGCGGGGCGCAGATTCTGGTCGGGACACCGGGCCGCATCATCGACCTGATGGGCCGTCGACACTTCGATCCGCAGACGCTCAGCTTTGTGGTGCTCGACGAAGCTGACCGGATGCTCGACATCGGCTTCCGCCCGGACATCGAAAAGATTCTGCGGCAGTGCCCGACCGAACGTCAGACGCTGTTGTTGTCCGCGACGCTGCCGCCGCCGGTCGAGCGGCTGGCCCAGCGGTACATGAAGAATCCGCAGATGGTCGACCTGTCTCAGGACGAAGTCGCCTCGCGGGACATCAGCCAGTACTACGTGACGGTCGACAAGGACCGGAAGTTTGAAGCACTGGTCCGGCTGCTCGCCCAGGAACAGCCGAAGCAGGCACTCGTCTTCACGCGGACCAAACGCGGAGCCGACGCACTCTACGGTCGCTTTCTCAAACGGCTGCCGGATGTCGAGCAACTGCACGGTGACCTGCCGCAGCGGAAGCGTGACCGCGTGATGAAGGATTTCCGCTCGGGCAAAGTCCGGCTGATGATCGCGACGGACGTTGTCGGCCGCGGCATCGATATCAGTGGCATCTCGCATATCATCAACTACGACATTCCCGAGTTCTGCGACGACTACGTGCACCGGATTGGCCGCACGGGCCGCATGTCGTCCGACACGCCGGGCAGCGCGTTCACGTTTGTGACGCGCGAACAGGGTGGCGAGCTGACGCGGATCGAAGTCCGCATCAACAAGCTGATCGAGCCGTACGAGATCAGTGGTTTCGAGGCTGCTCGCCCGAAGAAGCAGCAGGCCGCCGTCGTCGAAGCGCCACGCTCATTCGGTTAGGCGTCGGGCGTTTCTGGTGCTTCTCGAAGATCACTGGAACATGTCCCGTCAGGCACGACGCGCGGAGATGTCACGTTTGCCCGTCGGTGAGACGCAACGTTGAAATGCGGTGTGCGCTCCAGTCCGTAATTGGTGAGCTGGTATTCCGACGTTTCGGTTTCTGCCTCTGGCTGGAATCGGATATGGTCGTCCGCAGTTGACGGTCGTTGTCCGAGACAGGTTGTTCGGATGGCCGTCACGCACTGACCGGCTCTGAAACAACACCATGATGGCGTGACTGTGACTGCTCCAGACGCGGCCTCAACGACTAACCTGACGATTCCCGGATTCGAGCTGCTGCAAAAGCTCCGTTCCGGTGGTATGGGCACAGTCTATCTCGCCCGTCAGGAATCGCTGAACCGGCACGTGGCTGTCAAAGTCCTCGACCGCGTCGACGATCCGTCAGCGTTGCGGCGATTTGAACGCGAGTCCCTGCTGGCTGCTTCGGTCACGCACCCGAACATCGTGTTCATCGTCGATGCCGGAATGGTCGACGGCACGCCGTATCTCGTTCAGGAATTTGTCGACGGCTGCAACCTCGCCGATGTTCTGCGTGAGTGTCGTCTGTCGGCTGCTGAAGTCTGCGACATTCTGGAACCCGTCACGAATGCACTGGCCGAACTGCATCAGGCCGGGATTCTGCACCGCGACCTGAAGCCAGGAAACATCCTCATTGATGGCCAGGGACGCCCGATGTTGTCCGACTTCGGACTCGCGGTCTGCATTGAGTCGGGAAGCACGCTGACACACTCCGAAATGGTCGTCGGCACGCTCGACTATATGGCTCCCGAACAGCGCCACCGGCTGGATGTCGATGAGCGGGCAGATCAGTACTCTCTAGCGGCAGTCGCCTATGAAATGCTGACCGGCGACAAACCGCTGGGCGCGTTCAAACGCCCGTCCGAACTCAACCCGCGACTTCCGGCAAGCGTCGATGCGATTCTGATGCGTGCTCTGTCGCGGGATCCCGACGACCGTTTCACCGATGTCCGCAGCCTGTTTGCGGCCCTGAAGAAGTCACTGGCGCCAGCAACCGTTCCGCAACTGCAAAACCTGATCACGACGATTTCGATCACGACAGTCGTCACTGCACTACTGACATTCGCGATCGTGACTTATGAGCCTCCACAGCGCACGACGGGTGCTTCCGCCGATCCTGCGTCGACAGATCACCCGGCTGACGAAACAGTGGCAGTCGAGTCTGACTCCTCAGTGACGATCGGTGATGCCGACCTGCACTCAATGACCTTTGCTGAACTGCGCGACTTCGCTCGCGATAAAGGGCTGACCGGTTACAGCGGTCTGGCTCGATCTGAACTGGAAGAGCTGATCAATGCAGGCGGACGCCAGGTAAAACTACCACCCGGCTTGACATCGGAAATCCGCATCGACAGCGCCGGGCGGCGCTATCGCTGGTACATTTCTCCGGAAGGCAAGAGCTATCGCAGCCCGCCCGATGGAGCCGAAGTCTTCCTGGACGAACCAGCTGCAGAATCGGGAAAGACTCCCGACCAGTCCGCGGACAACAACGGAAGTTCAATGCGGAACGATTGAGTTTGTGATTTCTCTGGCTATCGATGCCCAAGCTCAGGCAACTGCCGCAATGACGACGACTCCGCTTGAATCTGTTCTGCAGGGGGAACTGGCCCTGTGCATTTTCGAGGAATCGAACGACGCGTTCATCGTCTTCGATCCTCGGACCGGACAGATTGTCGAAGTCAATCCGACCACACAGCGGCTGACAGGACTGCGGCGACGGCAGCTCATCGACCGGTCTCTCCGGCAGGTCATTCTTTCCGAGCGTGATGACGGGCTGAGTACGCTGCTGAAAGAAACGTCGGAAACCGGCTTCTACCAGGTGCGTGACGGCTATTTCCTCAGCGGCAGTGACGAGCAACGGGTCCCGGTGAGTATCACGGTCAGCCGCCTGCATGTTGAGCCGCGACCGCTCGCGCTGATCATCGCTCACGACATGACGAAACGGCGTCGGCTGCAAAGCGAACTGCGGGAAGTCGAACGCCAGCTCGATCAGAACCGACGACTGGCGTCGCTGGGAGAACTCGTTGCAACGCTGGCCCATGAGATTCGCCAGCCACTGCACGCGATCGGTAACTTTTCGAGTGTGGCTGCAAGTCTGCTGGACCGTGGCGAGGTCGAAAAAGCCCGCGAATTGCTGCAACGAATCAGTGCCGAAAGCGTGCGCAGCAGCGAGGTCGTCACGCAGATTCAATCGTTCGTCCGGGCTCAGCCGCCGGAAACGACCGAAGTCGACGTCAATTCAACCGTGCAGGAGACGCTGAGCTATCTGCAACCGGAAACGTCCCGTGGGGCAATCCGCGTCACAACAAAGTTGACGCGCGAGCCTGCGACCGGCGTCTGCAATCAGATCCAGCTTCAGGAAGTGATCATCAATCTTGTCCGCAACGCACTTGAAGCCTGTGCCCGGGCGGGAATCGACGAGCCGCGTGTTGCGATTTCAACGGACACCTCGCCGGTCTATGTCACGATCACCGTGTCTGACAACGGGCCGGGAATTTCCGACGAGATCCGCAAACGTTTGTTTCAACCATTCTCCACAACGCGCAGTGACGGGATGGGCATGGGCCTCGCGATCTGCCGACGCATGATGACCGCGATTTGCGGCCGGCTCGAACTTCGCGAATCAACCAGCAAGGGAGCGACATTCGTCGTCTCGGTGCCGCGTGCCGGCGTCAAGCAGAATGACACATCGTTTTGAACTTCTCCGTCCTGGCAAGTCGAGAAATTCAGCTGGTGGCTTCCGGTCGGCAACCGCCCGATACCAGCACAAATCGCAGGCGAGTGACGTCGCAACGGTTCACTCGCTTGCGCTTCGTGCTGGTATGGGATAGAGATTATCTCTGACACTTTCCCTACGGCTTCCGCCAGTCGCGTCCCGATCGTGTGAGCAGTGAGTGAGCCCCCGTCGGACCCCACTTGCCGACCTGGTAGAACTCGGGTTCGTGGCTGTCCGATTCCCAGTGGTCGAGCACTGGTT
>JAPOLP010000906.1 GCA_029977045.1 Planctomycetota bacterium | reverse complement strand
TCTCGTTCGTCGAGCTGAACGACGGCAGTTGCTTCAAGGGCCTGCAGATCGTCATCGACGCCGACGTCGCCGGTTACGACGCGATCAAGGACGTGACGACCGGAGCCAGCGTCTGCATCACCGGCGAGGTCAAAGATTCTCCCGGACAGGGCCAGCGAGTCGAACTGCAGGCCACCGAACTGCGACTGCTCGGCACCGCTCCTGCCGACACCTATCCCCTGCAGAAGAAGGGGCACAGCTTCGAGTTTCTCCGCGAGATCGCTCACCTGCGACCGCGCACAAACACATTCGGCGCGATCACGCGCATCCGCAACGCAGCGGCAGCAGCCATTCACGACTTCTTCCAGTCGCGCGACTTCTACTACATCCAGACGCCCGTCATCACGACCAGCGACTGCGAAGGCGCCGGGCAGATGTTTACGGTCACGACACTGAACCTGGAACGCATCGCCGAGATTCAGACGCAGATCGATTTCGCCCAGGACTTCTTCGGCAAGCGAGCCTCACTCACGGTCAGCGGCCAGCTCGAAGCGGAAATCTTCGCCTGCTCAGTCGGCGAGTGTTACACGTTCGGCCCGACGTTTCGCGCCGAGAACTCGAACACAACACGCCATCTCGCCGAGTTCTGGATGGTCGAACCCGAGATGCCGTTCTATGACCTCACGGACAACATGGAACTGGCCGAGGCCTTCATCCGGCACGTCATCTCAGCTGTGCTCGACCGCTGCGGCGACGACATGGAGTTCTTCAATCAGCGGGTCGACAAGACGGTGCTCGAAACGCTGCGGAACATCACCGAAAACGACTTCATCCGACTGCCGTACACCGAAGCGATCGACCTGCTGCTGCAGAGCGGCCAGGCATTCGAGTACCCCGTCGAGTGGGGCTGCGACCTGCAGTCCGAACACGAACGCTGGCTGACCGAGCAGCACTTCAAGCAGCCCGTGATTCTGCACGACTACCCGCGAACGATTAAGCCGTTCTACATGCGCTGCAACGAGGACGGAAAAACCGTCCGGGCGATGGATGTCCTGGTGCCGCGCGTCGGCGAGATCATCGGCGGCAGCCAGCGGGAAGAACGGCTCGACGTCCTGGAATCCCGCATGGCCGAATGCGGCCTCGAACCGCAGGACTACTGGTGGTACTGCGACCTCCGCCGCTACGGCACCGTCCCCCACTCCGGCTTTGGGCTGGGTTTCGAGCGACTGATCCAGCTCATCACCGGAATGCAGAACATCCGCGACTGTATCCCCTTCCACCGAGTCCCCAAGAGTGCCGAGTTCTGAGCGGGAATTCGAGATCGTTCCCCGCAAGGTGCCAAAGAGCATCGGCTTTAGCCGACAGACTCTTCGACTCTGCTTCCACTTTCAGAGACGCAGACGCATTGAGGACGACGAAGCGTGGATTGGAACCACCGCCCAGCCACAAGATTGGCCAACATTCCGAAGAACGAGGTGAGGCCTGAAACGATCGCTGCCTTGCCGAGAATTGGGTCATTCACACTAAAGGCGGCTACGAATGCGACCCACAGATGTAAAAGCGAGGCGATCCCGAAGATGGCTAAACACGTAGCTCGCCAACAATCGTGCCGAGCCCGCATCGCACGGAACATCGCGAGTCCCGATCCGAGAGAGACCATCGCGAAAACAAACGTCGCCTTTTCGCCAATGAACTCCGGAAGCGGATGCATCCCCAGAAAAACAAGCACACCGACAGCTGCACCGGAGCTCGCAACGGCACCAACCAGCAACTTCTCTGAATTGCTCTTCTTCGCGACGCTCATCGGAAGTGTGCTTCATTTTTCGCCGGATCACTCGCAGTGAGCCAGTGCCAGCAGGGCGTAGGCGGTGACCAGGTTCGGGTCGCCTTCGTACCAGCGATCGGCTTCGTTGACCCAGCTTCCGTTGGGCTTCTGCGTCGAGGCCAGCTTCTCGACGAGGTCGGCTCGCCAGTTGTGTTTCTGGCCGTCGGCGTCTTCGAGTTCGTCGATCTCCAGCACGGACAGCGACTTGGCGAACGTCTGGTAGTAGTAGAACAGTCCCTGCAGGCCCATGCCGGGGTTCTCGTTCAGCGAGTAGAACTTCTGAATCCAGGCGAGAGCCGCTTTGACTCGCGGATCGTCCTTTTTGACGCCCGCGTAGATCATGCTCTTCAGGCCAGCGTAGGTCATGCTCGCGTAAGACCGCAAACCGCCGGTCGCCGTCAGTCCGGCCTGTGACGTGCCGCCGGCTGCTGGCGTGTAGTAGAAGCCGCCGTCGTTGACCTTCGCGGCGAACGGCGTGTTGTTGTGCTCGGATTCCAGGTTCTGGCAGCGCGAAACGAACGTCAGAGCTTTCTGCATCGCCGGATCATCCGCGGCGACTCCTGCCGACTTCAGCGCTTCGATCAGGAACGTCGTGTTGGACAGGTCCGGACGCTGATGGCTGCCGTAGCCTGCTCCGCCGTAGCCCGGATCCTCCGGTTTCTGCTCTTCGTCCTCGTCCCACTGCAGGCCGCGCAGAAACTTCTCGGCCTTGCGGATCAGATCGTCGTGACGACCGTCTTTGTTCGCCGCCGCGAAAGCCAGCAGCGAGATGCTGGTTTCGTAATTCCGGTGAGTCGACTTCGCGTAGTAGATTCCGCCGTCGTCGTGCTGCAGCGACTTCAGGAACGTCAGGCCGCGGGCAACCGTTTCGTCGTCCGCCGACACGCCGCTTTCCAGCAGCGAGTAGACCGCCAGGCCGGTGATCCCAGGGATATTCGGCGACGTCCAGCTTCCGTCCGACGACTGCGACAGCTTCAGAAACTGAGTCGCTTTCTGCTGAACCTGCTTCTTCTTCGCAGAGACTTCCGCGGCAACCGCCAAGGCGGACGTGGCGAAAGCCAGAGTGCAGACGAGACAGACCAGACGCTGCTGAGCCAGAAATCGCGGAGCCATGAGGGAACTCTTATTCGGAGTGGAATCAGGAAGTGACGAGAAACCAGTACGGACAATATCCCGGCTCGCCAGCGATTTCGCGAGCCTCACCGTGGCGAAAACTCAACCGCCGCCGGCCAGCGATTGGCCACCGCGCAGAAAATCGCCCGGCAAGTGAGGCACTGTGCCGGGCGTGTTCGACTCGTTGA
>JAPOLP010000503.1 GCA_029977045.1 Planctomycetota bacterium | reverse complement strand
GGCTTCACAGCAGGTTGAGCGTCCGGATTCGGTTTCTCGTCCTGAGCACGTCCCGTGCTCGAGATTCCCAGCAGCAGACCACCAGCCAGCAGCAGAAAGACAGACGATTTCATGAGATTGCTTCTCCCGGACGAGAGTTGTTGGTTGCAGTCGAGTCGTCGAAGCAGGGGATGCTGCCCTGACTCTGGCAAATCATCGTAGCCGTCTCGGGCTGGCTGGGCGAGGGTCCGCAAAACAAAGCTGCACGGCACGCGAATCGCAGTATCTCCAGTGCTGACAGTGAATTCCGACAATTTGAATTTGTTGCGAAGTTTTTTGCGTAGGCGCCTTGCCGAACCGTGGTAGCATCAAAAACCCCGCGTGATACTACCTGCACAATCGCTAGGACCGTCGGTTCCGGTCGCGAGAACTGCCGGTGATTGTCGCCTCTGCCTGCCGGATGAAGTCGGCAGGCCATCCTCGATTTCGGAACGGATGCCGTTGATGAGAAGTCCTTCCTCCCGCCTCAGCCGAGCAACGCACTACAGCGTCGCGGCTCCCACCCAGCGGGTCAGTGCCGGTCGAACTGATCGGCGAACATCCGTCAAAGCGTGTCTGTCTTCTGGTACCGACCGCTTCGCGACCAAGTATTCACCACTCGAACAATTCAGCATTCTGACGCTCGACGCTGGTGATCCAGTTTCCGCGGCTGCGGATCCGTATTCCAGCTTTTGAGAGTCCTGACAGGATTCCCGACTGAATCCCAATCAAAAGGGTCTCGTTGCGTTGCGAAACCCACTCGAAAACGAACAATCGACGTACTGAGATTCACCGGCCCTCCAGGACTGTCCGAATGGACGTCGGCCCAATGGAACGCCGGATAAAGACTGCTTCAAGGAAAGGCGTGAACGTGTATCGATTCGACGAAACACTCACCGAGATGATCGAAGGAGCACAGAAGACCGGCTTCATTACGTACCAGCAGGTCGATGCATACCTGCCGGACGAAGGCGGTGATCCTCGGATGGTCGACGACCTGATCCTGGTGCTGGATCGTCTCGGCATTGATCTGATCAACGATCCAGACGCGATCGACGAAGAAGAAGAGGCTCTGGAAGCTGAAGCTGAAGCGAAGAAGGAGCAGCAGGAAGTCGCCGCCGCTCTCAAGCCGCTGATCGGCCCGGAAACAACGCTGTCATCACGCGACCCGATCCGCATGTATCTCAGCCAGATGGGCAATATCCCGCTGCTGACGCGTGCCAAGGAAATCTTCCTCGCCAAGACGATCGAAATCACCCGCAAGCGTTTTCGTCGGACGACGATGCAGTCGGACTTCGCTCTGACCATCGCGATCGACATGCTCGAAAAAGTCGCTGCCCGCGAGCTGCCGTTCGAGCGAACGCTGCGAACGTCGGATACCGAGAACGCCAAGAAGGAACAGATCGAAGGCCGGATGCCGATCAATCTGCCGACGCTGCGTGAACTGCAGCGGCAGGCGATCGAAGACTGGGAAATCCGCATCGATCCCAAGGCTTCTGACAAGAAAAAGGAAGAAGCCCTCGACCGCATTCACCGCCGCCGCATCCGCATGGCAACGCTGTGCGAGGAACTCAGTATCCGAACGCAGCGGCTGCAGCCGGTCATCAAGCGGATGTACCAGATTGCCGAGCGGTTCCAGGTGCTGACGAGGCAGATCGCGAATCTCAAGCGTCGCAAGAACACTGGATCACAGCGAGATCTGGAACTTCTGGAAGACGAACTGCACGCCCTGGTTCACGAGTGCCGCGAGTTCCCGGAAGAGTTCATCGCCCGCACGAAAGAGATCAAACGCCGCTTCGATGCATGGACCGAAGCCAAGCAGAAGCTGTCAGGCGGTAACCTGCGACTGGTGGTCTCGATCGCCAAGAAGTACCGCAACCGTGGCCTCAGCTTCCTTGACCTGATTCAGGAAGGGAACGCCGGCCTGATGCGTGGCGTCGAGAAGTACGAGTACCGTCGCGGTTACAAGTTCTCGACCTACGCGACGTGGTGGATTCGTCAGGCGATTACGCGAGCCGTCGCGGATCACGCTCGAACGATCCGCATCCCGGTCCACATGTTCCAGAGCATCTCGACACTGAAGGCGAAGAGCGAGCAGATTCGTCAGGAGACGGGTCGCGAGCCGACGATCGAAGAACTGGCGGAAGCCGTCGATCTCTCGATCGAAGAAACCGAACGCATCATGAAGACCTGGAAGCACCCGGTCAGTCTCGACACGCCGGTTGGCGAGAGCGAAGACAGCAGCTTCGGTGACTTCTTGGAAGACTCGCACCACTCGGCACCGTCCGAGAACGCGATGCACAAGATGCTCAAGGACAAGATCGATCACGTCCTCAAGAGCCTGACGTACCGCGAACGCGAAATCATCCGCCTGCGATACGGCCTCGGCGATGGCTACAGCTACACGCTGGAAGAGACCGGCCGCATCTTCAAGGTGACTCGCGAGCGTATCCGCCAGATCGAATCGAAGGCCCTGAAGAAACTGCAGCACGCCACGCGAGCCGTCCACCTGCAGGGCTTCGTCGATTCCGTCCCCGAACAGTTGCCGGAACCGACCGGAGCCGGGATCGAGTAAGTCTCATCCGGTCGCTGGCCGATCGTGCTGAAAACAGAAAAGGCATCCGCCTCATTGGGACGGATGCCTTTCTTCTTTGACGGGCTGGTTTCTTCAGAAGGCTCCCGCAGCCGACCATCTGGCATGGAGTCCCGTCCGACACTTTCCGCAAGTCCCAACTGTTCGCTGTTCCCTGCTCACTGTCCCCTACTTGAGTGCTCGCACCCGGTAGTTCTCGCTGTCGCCGATGTAGACGGTGCCTGCCTTGTCGACGAAGACGCCGTGCAGGCGGGCGGTGCGGCATTTGAGTGGAACGCCATCGGGGCCATCGCCTCGCTGACCGTCTCCGACAACGACATCGAGGATACCGGTTGCGGCCCGGATCACTCGGACGGTGTGGCTTTCGGTATCAGCCAGGTAGACGTCACCATTCGGGGCGAGTGCGATGCCTTTCGGACCGGACAGCGTCGCCTGCTTCGCCGGACCGCCATTGCCCGTAAAGCCCTTCTGGCCAGTGCCCGCCAGGTGGTGCAGCGTCTTCGACTTCAGATCGATCCGGTAAACCGCGTTGCCTTCCCGGAGTGCGAGATAAAGGCTGTGATTGCCGTCGAAGTCGAGTGCTCTCGGCCCGTTCAGCGGTGTCCCGGCAATCGCCGCTCCGTCAGGCGTCGGCTTCCGCTCACCAGTGCCGGCAAATGTCGAGACAACACCCGATCCAAGATCGACAACTCGGATGCGGTGATTGCCGATGTCGCAGATGTAAAGGTGGCCGTCGTTGTCGAGCGTGATCGAATGCGGCCGGTTGAAAGTCGCCTTCGTTGCCGGTCCGCCATCGCCAGAGAAACCCTGCTTTCCGGTCCCGGCGACCGTCGAAATGATCCCGGTCTTCGCGTCGACCTTGCGGACCAGATTGTTCTGCATCTCGACGAAGTAGACGTTGCCGGCTTTGTCGAACCGGACTTCGTAGGGCTCATTGAGTTGAGCTTTCGTCGCCGGGCCTCCGTCGCCGGAGTATCCCTTCATTCCATTGCCGGCAACGAGCGTCAGATTGCCCGTCGATTCGTCGAGCTTCCGCACGACGTGATTCGCGATTTCGCAGATGTAGAGACTGCCGTCCGGCCCCTTGGCGATTCCATACGGCTCGCCAACGGGCGTCTTTGTCGCGACGGCGTTATCCGGCTCGTAGGCCTTCACGCCGGTCCCGGCGACCGTGACGACTTCAGCTCCAAATATCGCATGGCTCGACGACGCTGCGAGCCCCAGGAACGCTGACAAAACAACAATGCATCTCATAGCGGTCACTCCAGTTGTGTCGGTGTTTCATCCGTGGCTGAAAACTCATCGCGGAACTCGCCAGGTTGCCTCAGTAATGCGGCGGCTTATCTTCTTCCAGGCTGGGGAAGTTGTCGGTATCCAGCATCCGTTCGAGGCGGCCTTCAAGTCGCACGTTTTCCCGGCGCAGGCCTTCGAGTTCCCGTTGCTGGCCGAGGACCACCTCGTTGAGATCGTCAACGTCATGCTGCAGCAGCGAAAGGGATTCCTGCATCGCGACAAACTGCCGCTGAAGTTCAGTGAAAGCTGCGTCACGGTCAGACACAGGTTGAGTCTCCATCAGGAAGGTTGCGAAACGGCGTAACCCGTCCGGTCGATACTTTGTCCGCTCGTCATTGACGAGTCGGAATAGTAACGCTCGAACCCGTCGCCGCAGACTGATAAGCCGCGTGAACGGCGTCGACGCTGTGAGCGGCCATGCTGGCCGGGACGTCACTTTGCTGTCCAGCTTCCAGGGCGTCGAGAAACGCAGACGCATCGGACTCTGCGGCTTTCGCGATGGCTCGCCAGTCGGCTTTGGCAGTGATTCCGCCGGCGACCTGAGTGCTCGACCAGAAGCCCATCGGGTCTTCCGGATGCCCCGCTGTCGGCTGCTGCCAGGGAGTTGCGTCGCTGCAGACCTCGATACGGGGCTGATGAGCGTTAATTGTCACCGAGCCCTTTATTCCGATGAGCCGGATGTCGTGGATGCCGAAATCACGATGGCTCATCCAGCCGCAGCGTCCGGCGGTGATTGCCGCCTCGATCCCGCCGCTCATGCCCAGCAGGACGGTCGCGAAGTCCTCGACATCGTTGTTCTGATGCTCGGCGAAGAAGTAGTTGCTGGTGACTGCGTCGACGGACTCGAACCGCTGCCCGGTCAGCCACTGAAACAGAATCAGCGGGTAGTAGCCGACGCACAGAAACTCGCGTTTGGAGTCGACAAACGTGAAACGCTCGGCGGTTAGTTTCTCCTGTCGAGGTGGCAGCAGTTCCGCCGTGCCGGGCAGGCCCTTCGCGAACGTGATGTCGCAGTGCAGTCCGACCAGGTCACCAAGCTCTCCGGAATCAACAACCGCCTTCGCACGCTGACAGGCCGGCAGGCGAACGAGACTGAAGGCCTGCGTCAACAGGCCGGCCCGATCAAACGCGTCCGCCAGTTGCCAGGCATCACCAGGCCCCGGAGCCGGATCTTTGTCGAGATAAACGTGCTTGCCGGCTTCG
>JAPOLP010000712.1 GCA_029977045.1 Planctomycetota bacterium | reverse complement strand
GTCTGGAAATGCGCAGATTAGCGACCGGGTCGGTCACCAGATTGTCCCGCTGATATTCGTCCACAAATTCAAGCTGCAGATAGGTTCTGGTGAATGCGACAAGCTTCTGCTCGACCCACTGGGCGACGCGATCATCGTCGGGCAAATGCAGCGGAACGACCAGCTGATCGGCGTGGTCGTACTGCATGAAGATCGGCAGGATCTCCAGCGAGTAGAAGACGAGCAGATTGCGCACCTCGTCATCGTAAGTCACGCCCATCGTGAGCGTCGTCGATGCCGGAAACTGCGGCGTGTGGGAAAAGCTGACGACACACTGACACCCGTCGCCGTTGTTCGTTTCGACCACTTCCGCATTCTGAAAATGGTTGAGTAACTGCTTCATCCGGGGATGGACCACGTCCGCTGCCAGACGCTTCGCTTCGACTTCTGCCTGCTGATGGCGGACCAGCAGCTCTTCGTATTCCCGGACTTTCTGATCTCTCAGTTCGCGCAGCCGCTTGTCAGCAGCTGCGAATTCCGCCTCGATGCGTTCTGACAAATCTGACGTTTCCGACATCGCATTTTCTCCTTGTTGCCTGGTCCTCTACTGACGACGAAACTTCAAACACCATCTGGTCTGGCGGGCGGCACCTGCTCGAACCACGCTTTCAAGGCATACTGCTGAACCATGCGTCGAGTGTTGAAGAATGAGCCATTCAGTGCCACCGTGTGGCGCATCACGTCGGCGAAGCGGGCGGGGGCACGGTAGAACATCGGCACGACGGTCCGATCCAGTTCGCCGTACAGAGTCGTCGTTTCAGCAGCACGGGATTCTGGCGAGCCGGTAGTGCAAGCTTCCACGGTGCAGAGTGTGCGAGATCTTGCAGTTCCAATCGGAAGTTTCTGGCAGGTCGGTGTCGCGGAAGTAGATTGGCACCGTCGCGTGTTTGTGGCCCTCGTCGCTTGCATCAGTCGCTGAACAGTCGACTGCCGTCACGTCAAAGCGAAACGCCCGGCTGATAACGGTGCGGTCTTCGATTCCGATCGCGACAGGTTATCGGGCACCTTGTGCGGGAAGTCGTCGATGGCCCAGCGAATCGGATCTTCACTCTGCCAGCAGGACCTGCTGCAAACAAAAAAGGTGCAGAGTGGAATCACGCTGCACCTGGTTGGTCGCCCTGTCAGATCAGTTGTTCCGTCAGAAATCGCTGATGGTGGAGAACGACGCTCTGCAACATCTCAGCCGGTTGATCCAGGCTGACGGGCTCTGGCAGCCGGGGAGATGAGGAGATCACATTTCATTAGCGAGCCGGCATCGAGTGATGCGCGTTGCCTGGTTTGAAGACGCCGTGATGAGCACCAGTTGTCACCGCACTCGAAGCGGCGGATTCGCAGGCAGTCTTGTGGTGGTACCAGTGGCTGTGAATCAGTGCCGGCTTGCTCATCGCGGTTGACGACTGACGGGCAGCCGCTTCGGCTCCGGTTGGGGCAACACTCAGAACAGACAGAACAAGCGCAACAGCAAGGGTACGAGTGAGCGACTTCATGACGAACTCCTTCCAGCCGGAAACTGGAAACCTGTGGCCGGCTGTTTGAGACGCTCTGCAGTGCCGCCGGAAATCACTGCTGCGTTGTTTGTTGAGAAACCGTCATAAGCATGTGTTGTGCCAATCCTGGAAATCTGAAATTGAGGCTAGCTTCCGGTTCCAGGAGCCCGCGTGGCGGATGCACCCTGTCGGTTATTCGTCGCAAACCGCGTCGAACTCGGGCCGGCTCGGAAAAGGGGAGTTACTCACCCTGCGACTCGGACCTCAGAACGTTGGTGATCAGGCGGGCCGAGCGGTCTCGGGCCACAAACGCGTAGACCCACTGCAGCAGGACCAGCAGCCGGTTGCGGAACTGCGTGATCTCCCGCAGGTGAATGAGTACCCACAGCAGCCAGGCGGTGATTCCTGAGAACTCACCGAATCCGGTCTTTGCAATCGCGGCGTAACGACCAATGACCGCCATGCTGCCCCGGTCGCGGTACTCGAACTGTCCGCTGGCTCCGCCTGTCGTTGGGGATCCATCGCGTAAGCGACGAGCAATCAACCGCCCGACATAGCGTCCCGACTGCAGTGCGACCGGAGCCAGTCCCGGTAGCGGGTGTTCTGCACCACTCGGCGTGTAGCTTGCGAGGTCTCCAATCGCGAAGACTTCCGGATGTCCAGGCAGCGAGAAATCCTGATTGACGACCAGCCGGCCAGCCCGGTCAGTCGTCGCGCCGGTTTGTTCGGCCAGCTGTTTTCCCAGTGGCGAGGCGGCGACTCCAGCCGCCCAGACAACGGTCTTCGCGGCGAGGAACTCGGACTGGCCAGCACACTCAACGGTAAGGCCGCCGGCGTTGATGTCCGTGACCTTCGACTTCCGCCGGATCGTCACGTTGAGTTTCTCCAGCGAAGCACAGGCCGCATCTGCCAGCTTCTGCGAGTACATCGCCAGCGGATGCTCGGCAGCCTCGACCAGCAGAATTGTCGCGTCCTGGGGATTGATGCTGCGGAAGTCGTGTTTGAGCGTGTGATGCGCGATCTCGGACAATGCTCCCGCGAGTTCCACTCCGGTCGGGCCGCCGCCAATGATGGCAAACGTCAGCCAGGCGGCTCGCTTCTGCGGGTCGGTTTCCCGCTCGGCTGCCTCGAACGCAAACAGCAGCCGGTGCCGGATCAGCGTCGCGTCCTCAATCGTCTTGAGGCCTGGAGCGAACTGCTCCCACTGATCGTTGCCGAAGTAACTGTGCCGGGCTCCCGCTGCGACGATCAGCGAATCGTACGGCAGTTCGCGGTCGTCGAGCTTCACGCAGCGGCGTTCGAGATCAGCGCCCTCGACCGTCCCCAGCAGCACGCGCGCGTTCTTCTGGTGTCGCAGAATCGCCCGCAGCGGTGACGCGATGTTCGCCGGCGACAGTTCGCCAGTCGCAACCTGATACAGCAGTGGCTGAAACAGATGAAAATTGCGGCGGTCGACGAGCGTGACCTCGACCGGAGCATTCTTCAAAGCCCGAGCCGCCGCCAGTCCTCCAAACCCGCCACCCACAATGACCACACGATGCCTGTCTGCCACAACGCTGCCTTCCGTAGTCCTGCCTGCCGGGCAGGACGATTGAGACGATGAGATTTCAGAAACCGATCGGTTCAACAATCACGATGGCTGATGGATTGCTTCGTTTCTGACGCGGCCACCAGAGATGG
This sequence comes from Planctomycetota bacterium, assembly GCA_029977045.1. GTDB lineage: Bacteria > Planctomycetota > Planctomycetia > Planctomycetales > Planctomycetaceae > JAPOLP01. Next base: position 617 of record JAPOLP010000712.1, on the reverse strand, counting down.
AAATTGCATACCAATTCCCGTTTGCCGGAGATCAAGGCCCGACAGTCAAGGCTGGCAGCCACGCTCCGTCGCCCCCCAGGCGGTTCCCGTCAGAAGAATCCGTCTGTCTCGCCGAGTAGATTACGGTCGTTGACGATCCGGCAACTCAAACTGACGAGCGAGCCCTTCGTCGCTTCACAACCATCTGCCCAGAACCCGAGAACGCCGCTGTGCCGACGCTCCTGACACTGTTTGCAGCCACGTTGACGATCGTCAGTTCGACGGTCGCGACTTTTGCGTCTGAGTTCGAAACATTCACAGGGACAGCCGCCACGTCCGGAACGTTCAGGCGCCCTCTGCTCGACGTGGATGGCAAGCGGTACGAACTGCTGCCTGCTAAGACAGGGAATGCGTCGGTGGCAGACCTGCTGAAGAAGTTTTCGTCGGGTGACACGGGCCGCTACGTGATCACAGGCACGCGAGCGTCCATCAACGGCAACGATGGCATCGTCATCGACACGATTCCTCCTGATACAACCGGCCCGATTCCCGGGCCGGACACATCCTCGGTCGACCGCAGGAAACCCGCAGCCGCAACGGCGATCGTGCGTGGTGACTCCGGTGTTGCCATCGTGCGG
>JAPOLP010001202.1 GCA_029977045.1 Planctomycetota bacterium | reverse complement strand
TTCGACAATGCCGACACCCTCAAAACCAGGCGTCGCCGGCAACGTTGGCTGCAGTGTGTACTGGCCTCGGACGAACATCAGGTCCGATGGATTGACGGGGCTCGCCAGCATTCGGACAAGCACCTCGCCCGCTCGCGGTTCCGGAACGTCAGCCTCGCGGGAAGCCAGCACGCTGGCGGGATCACCGGTCTGCTCAAACACAACTGCTTTCATCGCCATCCCTGCTCTTTCTACTGTCCCAGCAATTCGCGAACGCCCGCCGCGATATCGTCCTGCCGCATCAGAGTCTCGCCGACCAGGATGCCTCGAATGCCCTCGGCCTTCAGCCGCTCGACGTCGGCCCGTGTGCGGATGCCACTTTCGCTGACCAGGAATGTCGACTCGGGCACCTGCTTCGATAGTTCGATCGAGTGATTCAGGTCCGTCACCATCTTCCGCAGGTTGCGGTTGTTGACGCCGATCAGCGGAGCTTCGAGCTTCAGCACGCGGTCCAGGTTCTCCGGCTCGTAAAGCTCGACCAGGCACTCCATGCCGAGTTCCGACGCGAGGAAGTACAGCTCACGCATCTCGCAGTCGTTCAGGCATTCGGCAATCAGCAACACACAGTCGGCTCCGACTGCCCGTGCCTCGTACACCTGATACGGATCGAGAATGAAGTCCTTCCGCATGACCGGGATGCTGACCGCCTGGCGGACGGCTTCGAGATACTCCAGCCGCCCCTGAAAGTACGGCTCGTCCGTCAGGCAACTCAGACACGCTGCTCCGGCGGCTTCGTACGTGCGGGCGATCTCGACCGGGTCAAAGTCAGCCCGAATCAGGCCAGCCGACGGCGACGCCTTTTTTACCTCGGCGATCAGCCCAATCTCCGGAGCCTGCTGCAGCGCGGCCAGAAAGTCTCGCGGTGGCGAGGCGTCAGCCGCTCGCGATTTCAGCTCGTCAATGGAAACGCGTTCGCGCCGCGCAGCAAGATCACGCCGCGTCGTTTCGCAAATTTCCGCCAGAATGTCCGCCACTCCAGACTCCGTCACTCAACCTGCTGCCACAAGAAATTCTCGACAGCGCGGCATGATAGGGACGGACGGGGAGATCAGCCATTAGATGGGGCGTCACTCCAGGCAGAGGCCGTTTCAGATGGCAGGAATTCTCGGAATAGAAGGAAACGAAGATAAGAAGAGAACCAGAATGTCTTCTTCATTACCTTCGTTTTCTTCTGTTCAAAACCGGGAGTGATACTGGCAATGTGCAAGGATCTGGCGATCGACCTCACCCGTCGAACTCAAACCAGCTCGCGAATCGGCTAGATGCCTTCGTCGACGATGTACTGTGGCGTGCCGGCCTGGTCGAAGATGCGGACCTGGCCGATGTCGAT
>JAPOLP010001038.1 GCA_029977045.1 Planctomycetota bacterium | reverse complement strand
GACGCAAGTCCCAGACTTCTCCAGCCGGACTGACCTGTCAGTTTGCCGCAGTCGGATTTGGCGGTCAGGATGTGGCTGCAAGCTTCACTCGTTGTGCGCGCCCGGTCCGGCATTGCAGCCGCGTGGCCGTCGAGCGTGCCGGTGATCATCCCCGAGGCAGACCATGTTCCGTCCGATTCAGCTTATCTACTGGCTCATTGTTTCCCTGAGTGCGTCGATCGCCGGGCTGGTGCCCCGCTGTGCCGCCGAGGACGCGAGCCGCGAGTTCGTTCACGGCCTGATGCCGCGTCAGGAAACCGGAGCCCTCGACTTCATCCGGCAGCATCCGGAGTGGGACGGTCGAGGCGTCGTCGTCGCGATCTTCGATACCGGCGTCGATCCCGGAGCCGTCGGCCTGCAAACGACGATCGATGGTCGCCCGAAAGTGATCGACATCGTCGACGCAACCGGCTCGGGAGACGTCGACACGTCGAAAGTCGTCAAACCGGAAAACGGGAAGGTGACCGGCCTGAGCGGCCGCTCGCTGACACTCGACCCGAAGTGGAAGATTCCATCGGGCGAAATCCGAGTCGGCATGAAGAACGGCTTCGAGCTGTATCCGCACGAGCTGGTCGACCGCGTCAAGGAGCACCGTCACAAAGAGTTTCTGAAAAAGCAGCGGGCACTCGAAACACAGTTGCGGGCGGAGATCGAGAATTTCGACAAGGAGAAGTCCGGCGTCGAGAAGTCGGAACTTGAAGCACGGCTCGAAGCGCTGACCGCCGCGACGAGCAGCTACTCTGATCCCGGGCCGGTCTATGACTGCGTCGTCTTCCACGACGGCGAGCACTGGCGCGGAGCGATCGACACCGACGAAGACGGCAGCTTCGACGACGAGCAGGCGATGACGAACTTCCGTGTCGCACGCGAGTTCACCCGCTTCGACGACGTCTCGCTGCTGAACTTCGGCGTCAACATCTACGAAGACGGAAACGTGCTCTCGATCGTCGCCGACTCGCACCCGCATGGGACGCACGTCGCCGGCATTGTCGCCGGCCATTATCCCGATCAGCCCGAATGGAACGGCGTCGCTCCGGGAGCTCAGATCGTTTCGGTCAAGATCGGCGACACGTACCTCGACGGCATGGAGACCGGCAAGGCTCTGATCCGTGGCACGAAGGCGGTCCTGGAAAACAGCTGCGACCTGATCAACATGAGCTTCGGTGAGCCGTCCAAGACGCCCAACCGCGGGCTCATCATCCGTTACTTCGACGAACTGGTGCGCAAGCACGGCGTCATCTTCTGCGCGAGCGCCGGCAACGCAGGGCCGGCGTTGTCGACGGTTGGTGCTCCGGGCGGAACGACGAGTTCGCTGATCGGCATCGGTGCTCACGTCTCGCCGGAAATGGCGGCGGCTCAGTACGCGCTCCGCGACGTTGGCCCCGATCTGCCCTACACCTGGACGTCGAGAGGTCCGACGTTCGATGGCGACATCGGAGTCAATCTGTTCGCTCCGGGCGGCGCATTTGCTCCCGTGCCGCAGTGGACGCTCGAAAAGTCGATGCAGATGAACGGGACCTCGATGGCCTCGCCAAACTGCTGCGGCAACTTTGCTCTCGTTCTGTCGGCGTTGAAGGCCGAGAAGGTTTCGTACTCGCCGACCAGCGTCCGGCGGGCGTTTGAAAACACGGCAAAGCACATCGACGACGCGTCGCCGTGGGCTCAGGGATCCGGGCTGATTCAGACGCCGGCTGCGTTCGAGGCACTCGTCCGCGACGTCGATCGCAACTCCGAACTGTTGCCGCTGGAAGTGTCCATCATGGGAGGCGGTCGAGGCATCTACCTGCGAGAGCCGCACGAAGCCGGCGATGACGCTCAGCCACAGGAATTCCGAGTCACAGTCAAACCCGACTTCCATCCTGATGCAACGAGTGACGAAAAAGTCGCCTACCGCATCCGGCTGAAGCTGGAATCAACTGCCGACTGGGTTCGTTGCGGCGAGCAGATGACGGTCATGTCCGTCGGCGAGACGCTCAGCGTGCTCGTCGACCCGCGTGAACTGCCGCCGGGACCTCACTTCGCCGAGGTCTACGGCATCGATCCCGAGCATCCGGAACGCGGCCCGCTGTTCCGCCTGCCGGTCACAGTGACTCGAACAGTCGCCAGTGTCGGCGACTGGGAAGACGAGCGAGTTAAAGAGCTTGATGGTTCCGGTACGCCGTTCCTCGTCGGTAACTGGATGGAGGAGTACATCCACGAACTCGAACCCGGAAAGATCACCCGACGTTTCGTCCCTGTTCCGGCCGACGCGACGTGGGCGGAAGTTCGATTCCATCTCGACGCACCCGAAGGCGGTCGCAACCGGATGTTTATGGTTCACGCCGTGCAGGCGGTTCCTGGCTGGACAAACCGCGATGGCGAGTCGAACAACATGGTCGTGCTGCAGCACGACGTGCCGAAGTCGATCAGCTTTCGCGTCGAACCGGGCCGCACGATGGAGCTGGCAATCGCTCAGTACTGGAGCAGTCTCGGCCCGTGCCGGCTGCAGTACGAACTGACGTTCTTCGGCATCACT
>JAPOLP010000668.1 GCA_029977045.1 Planctomycetota bacterium | reverse complement strand
CCGAACTACGACCGAGTGGTCACGGCACTCATCGAAGACGTTTATGCTCGCGGTCTCGATGAAGACGTGATGATCGTCGTCACCGGCGAATTCGGTCGGACACCGCGCGGCAACACTCAGCCCGGAAGCCGCGACGGCAATCCGAACTGGGGCCGCGACCACTGGGCCAGCGCGATGTCGATCCTGGTCTCCGGCGGTGGCAAGACAATGTCGCAGGTCATCGGCGCGACGAACTCCAAAGGTGAGCATCCCGTCGAGCGGCAGCTCACGCCTCAGGATCTGCACGCGACGATCTACCAGCACCTGGGCATCGATCACCGAGCCAGCTTCAACGACCCCGCCGGCCGCCCGATCCACCTGGCCTACGGTGAACCGATCGCGGAACTGGTCTGACACGCATTTGATAGCAGTGCCCGTCGTCCCCTTTCGTCAGTTGATATGACTGTTGATTCTTCTGGTTGATGAAGTGAGAACCGAATGCTTACGGCGGGACGGCGAGAGATACTGCGAGCGGGTTTGACCGGGTTTACATCGCTCAGCCTGGCTGGTCTCAATCGGCTCCGGGCTGCCACGGCAACACCAGAGAATCGCGCCGACGACGAGAAAACAGCTGTAATCCTGGTCTGGCTGCGCGGAGGCTGCAGCCATTTGGACACGTTCGATCCAAAGCCGGAAGCGTCGTCCGAGTATCGTGGACCGTTCAGCACGATCGACACTGTCGTTCCGGGAATGCACCTCACGGAACTGTTGCCGAAGCTGTCGCGGTGTTCGGACCGATTCAACCTGCTCAGGTCCGTGGCACATGATGCGGGCGGCCACCCGGCGGGTTCGCTGCGCGTCCTGGGTGGAGATCCTGACCGTGCCGACAAACAGCTTCCCGTTCTTCCGGACTGGATGAGCATCACCAGCTGGCTGCGTCGCGACGGCAGCCGCAGCATTCCGAACTATGTGGCCATCAATCCGGTTGATCGCTACGACAGCTTCACGATCGCCGGGTCGACTTATCTGGGACCGTCTTACGAGCCGTTCAAAGTCACCGGTGATCCGAGCCGACCGAACTTTACGGTGCCCAATGTTGGCCTGACCGACGCGGAAGCAGCGCGTCGGCTGCTGGAACGCAGCGGGCTCAGCGGACGCCTCGATCAACTTCGTCGGGACGTCGATCAATCGGGGCTCATGCAGGCGTTCGACGACTTTGAATCGCAGGCTCTCAATCTGCTGACGAGCCCCGCGGCACGAACGGCGTTCGATCTGTCTCAGGAGACCGATGCTCTTCGGGACCGCTACGGCCGGAACGCGTGGGGACAGCAATGTCTGATGGCTCGGCGGCTGGTTGAGGCTGGCGTTGACGTTGTCGCGACCGAGTTCGACGGACCTTTGTGCGGACGTGTTGCGAACTGGGACGACCACGCCGTCAATCACCATGTGTTCGAGGCACTCGCTTTTCGGGCTCCGTACTTCGATCAGGCGGTCTCGGCGCTGATCGAAGATGTCTATGCACGCGGTCTCGACCGCCGGGTGCTGGTCGTTGTCACCGGCGAGTTCGGACGCACGCCGCGCATCTCACACGTCGCCAGCAGCGGCGGCGGAGTGGCCAGTGGCCCTGCTGGTACCGTTCAGCCGGGACGCGATCACTGGCCGCGAGCGAACACGATGCTGTTCGCTGGCGGCGGTATGCGAACCGGGCAGGTCATCGGAGCCACTGATCGAGTCGGCGAAGATCCCATCGAACGTCGCGTCAGTCCGCTCGATTTCCTGGCGACCATCTACCAGCACCTGGGCATCGACTACCAGAACACCGCGATCGTCAACTTCACCGGTCGACCGGTTCCGATCCTGACGAGTGGCGAAGCGATTCCGGAACTGGCACGAGTGTCCTGAAGTCTCAGAAGTCTCTGCCGTTGCTGCTTACTCGCTGAGCAGAGCATCAAGATCGTCGAGCCGGATGTGAAAGACCTCGGTCTGCACCTTCCCGCGTGACAGAGCGATCAGCAGTTTGCCGTCGTGCTCAATGGCGTGCGGGTACTGCAGGCTGGCGATGCCGGCGCTGAACTTCTTTGTGATGCGAGCGACGTCGGGTGGGATGCTCGGTGGCGAGGGCACATCAAGGCGTGCCAGCCGAGTAAACGTGCGACCGTCGCGGCTGACGGCCAGGTGAATCTCGCGGCGACCGATCTTCGGATTTGCGTTGAGGACCAGGACGCGATAACCGCGCGACGTCTGCAGCGAGTACAGCTTGCTGGTTGCGTTCGGGAAGTTCGTCAGGGCTGGCGTCGTCCAGGTGCGGCCTTCGTCGCGCGACGTCGCGTGGAAGAGTCGCATCGAGCCACCATTGTCGCGGAACAGAGCGTTGAGTTCGCCGCCGGGCAGCGGCCAGAAGATGGGCTCGTCAGGCCGGAACTCTTTCACTTCGCCGACTTGCACGACGGGGAACGGCTGCCAGTCGTCGATCGATTTCCGCCCGCCGATCAGGACGGAGACGTTGAACCGCGAATCGCGGCGAGTGAATACCCAGACGCCACTCTGCAGCCGCTGCGGCGGGAAGTTGTTGATCGCGTCCTCGTACAGCGTGCCCGCTGGTTGCCATTGATTGCTCGCCTTGTCGAAGCGGAACGCGACGAGCCGCAACTGCTTCTGAGCCTGATCACCGAACGCTCCGTGGCCTCGGTAATGAGCTGCGAGCGCGAGCAGTTCGCCGTCGCGGATCCACAGGCCTCGGGCAATGTACGCGAAGGGTTCTTCCGGCACGCCGGTGACACTGCGGGCGGGAGTCCACTTCAGACCGTCCCCGCTGGTCGAGTAACGAACTTCCTGCGTCGGCCAGTCCTCAACCTTTGGCCCGTCGCTCCAGATGCACCAGAACTTCCCGTCGTGATACGCCAGGTAGTTGTGCAGGTTGAGCCGCAGGTCGAGCATGTCGACCTTGTCCGGTGTCCTCGCGTGCGGCCCGAGCGCCGCCGCATTGATCACCGCGTGCTGCCCCTTAAGGAGAGGTAACGCGGCATAGTCGATTGCATCGGAATCGGTGCCAGTGCCAGGCAACTGCAGGATCGGCAGCGGCGTGGACGCATCGCCCTGCGGCGTCCGCGGCACGATCGTCGCGGACTTCTCCTGAAACTTCTCCAGCCAGCCTGCCGTGATGGCGTCCCTGATCGTCGGCTTGTCTTTCCCACGAAGCTGCTCGGCCGTCTGGCCCCAGTAAAAACTGACCCAGCCGTCGGTGTGCGACGCCGAGCGGTCAACGAAATCGAGCAGTTCGTCGGCTCCGCACTTCAGCGGAAACATCTCCTCGATGACCAGCGGCTTCCCGACTTCGTATGCCTTCAGTGCGGTCAGGGCTTTGTCGACCTTCTCTTTCTCTGGATAGAAGTGGACGGAAACGAAGTCGAGTCGCTTCCCTACTTCCGGCGAGTAGAACAGTGGCTTGCCACCACCAAATGCGAAGACCCACGGAATGACGCCGACGGTCACCATGTGCTGCTGATCGTGCTGCCGGATCGCTTCGACCATCTGGTTGACCCACGCCTTGGCGACGTCCTCACGCGTGCGGCCCTTCAGGTCGAGCGAGATGCGCTGCACAAAGTGCTTCCCCCCGAAGTCGCCGGCCAGCCAGTCGGTCTCCGGATCCTTGCCCGGCAGGATCGGCTCGTTCATCAGGTCGTAGCAGAAGATCGCCGGGCTGCCGCTGCAGGTCTCGGCGATCGCTTTCCAGAAGACGGCCTGCGCTGCCCAGCGCTGTGACTCGTCGAGAGCGTCGAACCAGTCCGGCACGTTGGCTTTGTGGTAGCACGCCAGCCCGGTCACATCGAGATACAGCCCGGTTTCCTCGGCCAGCCGGACGAGCTTTTTCAATTGGGTCAGCGCCGCCGCCGACGGCTGGTCCGGGGCGTCAAGGAACTTGCCGACCTGCAGGTGGATGCGGACACAGTTTGCGCCGAGCGATTTGATCTCGCGAAAGTCTTCGACAACGGTGTCCCATTCGTCGATCCAGTACTCGTCGAGCAGCCGGCCATCGCCGTCATGGTCGTAGTTGACGCCCCAGACGACAAAGCGATCTCCCGACGTGG
>JAPOLP010000205.1 GCA_029977045.1 Planctomycetota bacterium | reverse complement strand
CGACCGACGGAACACGAGCGGCATTTGCCGACTGCGGTCGGGGAGACCAGAGAACACAACAAGCGAAACCTGGTGACAGCAATCGCTCACCAACCCGCCCCGATTCTGAGAAATCTGTCTGACTCGGACAAACTCCGCAATTGAGCTGCCCAGACAACGACCGCGCGACGTGGAACTCCTGACAACACTGTGTCATCTCAAACCGCGGCAGCACGTTTCAAGACGCTACTGGCTCCCGGCCGTTCCCTGTCCGCGTCCCTTCAACGACTTTGCGGCGTGCCTCGGCAGCAGCATCGAACGGTAGGCTTCCAACGGGCGAACTAGCGACTTCTCGACAGCCAGCCGCCGAGCCTGCCAGGCATCCTTAGCCTGCCCGCGAGCCACCGACACTTCCGCAAGCTGGTCGAACGCGAGATCGATCGAAGCAAGACTGGTCTCAATATCGTTCAGGACGATCTGCGAAGACTTTGGCGAAATATCTCCCCGGTTGTGCCAGCGGTTGTGGAGCACCTGCAGCAGCGCGTCGAGACAATCGCCGCGGGATGCCGGATCGGAAATCAGTTCGGGCTTTTCACTCAGCAGTTCCAGAGCCCGTGCAACATTGCGGACCGACCGATCCGACGGCGACGCGAAGAATGCCCGATGCAGACGATGCCACAGTTCAATCTCTCCCAGATTGGCGGTATCGCGTACGGCAAGCTCTGCGATCTCCTGATGCAGGAATGGGCTGACCAGCGGATCGAACGGCGAGTCGAATTCAGCAACTGCATTAAGCGATGAGGCTGTCGGACGCTGCTGCTGAGCTGCCTCGCCCAGCGTTTCAAAGTATTCGAGCCGTCGTTTCTCCGTTCCGGACAAAGCGTGATACGGGTCGTCGCCCTTAACCTGGACCAGTTCAGACTGCGGCGACGACTTGATTCGTTCCTTCACGCGAGCCCGATATGCCCAGTAATGGTCTGGTTTATCGCGGATCAGGTCGGACTGCTCGCCCAGGTCGGTCATTCGGCGCTTGACATCCGGGTCCTGCCCGGCAGCTCCCGTCATGAACTGAATCGTGCCAGCCACCTGCCCCAATGTCGCCAGCGTCCGCTGGTACTTTGGTCCCCAGCTTGTGACCTCGAACGGCAGACATACGCTGAATGCCAGACTTGCGAGACTATTCGGCCTCGCACCACTTCCGGAAAACGCCTGCTGCAGATCGTGATCTGAATACGCCATGACTTTCAGCACCGTCGACCAGTCCCAGCCCAAACCAGCCAGGACGGTTCTGACATGCGGACGCTGCAATCGCTCGATGAATCCTGCTCCGTCAAAGCGGCTGTCCTCATCGACGCACTGTCGACCGACAAGGAGCAACCGTCCCGGACCGATTTCAAACGCCGTCACGTCAGCAAACACCGACCGCCAGGTTTCGACCACGGAACCCAGTGCTTCCGGGCCAAAGTCGACAATGTCCAACGGCTGACAGTACAGGCCGTCGTCGCTCAACCGCCTGCTCGCTACCGTGAGAAACTCGCGGGACGAAAGAGCTGCTGAGCTGGCGAACGCCGGCTGTGAACCTGTGGCGAGCACCAGATCGTAAGTGTCAGGCAGCGCCCGCACCGCAAGAGCGGGATCGGCGGAGACAATACTCACACGCTCGTCCTGCAGCGGATCGAGCGGCATCTGACTGAAGAGTTGCCGCGAAAGCGCTTCGAGATGCCGGCTGTCAGATTCGACACACGTAATCTGACGCAGCGGAAAGAAGACGCTGGTTTCCAGGACCGAACCACCGCCCGCTCCCAGTACGAGCAGACTTTCCGCATCCTCGTGCAGGCACAAAGGCAGAACGGTCTGCAGCGTCTCGCCAGTTCGCTGCGGGGCCACGAATGTGTCGAGACTCACGGCCCCGAGCGGAACACCGGAACGCCGCACTTCGTACTCGCACGCGCGACGCTTCCAGACAGTCAACGTCCCACTGTCCGTCTCTTCGACGGCGACACAACGAGCCTCGTCGAGATACGGCAGCGTTTCGCTCCGCTCTTCGATTTGCGAGGCAATGAAAACCCGCGTGTCGTACAGTAGCCGAGCAGCCAGCGTTGAGCCTCGCTCTGGATTGACGACGCAGACCGCGAGAACAACCACGGCTGCACACAAGACCCATCGCGGTTTGAGTGCCGCACGCCAGGAACCGACGCGAACCTCGCCAGCAAGTGCAACAACCGCTGCGGCGATGATCGTCAACAGGGCAGCAACAGAAGCATGTCCAAACAGCGGAACCAGCCAAGCAGAGGCAACAAGGCTTCCGACAAACAGTAGTGGCAGCAATATCCACGCCTGAGCGTTCCCGCGAGCAGAACCAGCGATCCGTTCGACGTCTCCGCCGACCGCGACACCGACCGGGCCGAGCACTACGAGGACAACGCCAGCAAGACACATTGTCGACCAGAAAACACTGACGACTTCAGCGTTGACCCACAGCGTCAGCCAGACCAGAGATTCAAACAGCAGCACCGTCAGCACACCCGCAGACAGCGAAAGCACGACCGGGTCCGACTTTTGCACGATTCGCCAGAGTCGCGCGAAACGCCCGGACGCAGTACGGTCCCGGAACACGACTGAACCGACGCCAACCCCCGCAACAATCGCGGCGACAATGACGGCAGATACCCAGCTCACTGGCAGCAGAAGCTGATCCAGCAACCGCAACAGAAATCCGCACAGCAGCCCATGCAGAACAACCTGAAGCATACTCGCAATCGGAACGACAACTTCTGCGTTTGCACCACCAATCCGCTCAAGCCCCTCTCGGTCGTCGAACTCGCCAGTCGCTGCGTCGCTCTGTTCGAGCCGATGGCCTGCAGCCAGATTCCACAAGCCAGCCGCCAGTACGTACGTACCGAGCAAGGCGGCTCCCAGCAGACTGCGATCAACGCCGCTGGCAACAGCAGCCAGAAACTCGCACGCCAACACACCCAACGCCGCCAGCACAAGCGGCATCGCCCATCGCTTCTGCCCGCAATCGGCAACATCAGCCGACGCCGAAAGCACGCAGAAGGCAGCAACCGCAGGAATCAACCAGCCAATCGCACACACCAGCGTCAATACGCCAATCTGCATCAACACGGACGACAGGACTGCCGCGCCAGCGAACTGGCTCAAACCAGTCAGCGCAGCACCGATCGACAGGCCAGGAAACACGGCAAACAAAGCGACCAGTCCAACGCTGACGGGCCACAATCCCGTCGCCGTCAGTGCTTTCGTCGACGCCCCTGACTTTCGCCGGGTTCTGCGTTCCAGCAGGACTGCCAGAAACATGGCCAGGCACAGCGTCACCGCCAGAGCCGTCCAGCACTGCCTCGCCGTCCCCAGGACAGCAATCGCCTGACGGGACCAGCCCCACTGACACATTCCAGCAACAAGGCTTCCGACGGGCGCGGCCACTCCGGGAGACACAACGTAAGCCGCAAATCGACCGACACGGGATTCGGTAGACATAGCATCCATGCTGTAACTGAAGTTTTACGCGTCGATGAACCCGGCCTCGGGGAAAGCCTGCGGGACGCACTCTACGCACCGCAGTTCATCGCAAACTGAAGAGTTGGAAGGAGTTCTAGTCACAAACGACATTCAGCGGCAATACGTGTCCGCGCCCGACAGGTCCCCTGCTCGTCAATGACGAACCGACCAGGCAGTGAGAGGATTTCATTGATTCACGAGTTGCCCGCCGTTGTCGCCATACAGGAGAATTCGTTTCCTGAAGACTCCACGGCAATCCATCGAGGAACCGGCATGACTTCGACCGCCTCAAACTGACAGGACACTGAGCCATGCTCGATTCCCTCACACATCGAACCAGTCCTCGCGGCAGATTGCACTTCCCTGCCATCGTCGTCGTGTCCCTGCTTCTGGGAAACGTCTCTCAGAGTGTCGCACAGTTTGCGGGAGGATTCGGTGGCCAGGGGGGCGGCGGTGGCGGATTCGGGGGCCAGGGCGGCTTCCCAGGCGGCATCGCCATCGACGCAAACGGCATCGTCTCCGCGAACACCAAGACGAGTGGTTCGACCCGCCTGTCAAAGCAGCGTGCCGAAGCGTTTCAGTCCGAGCACCTGAACCGCGACGTCACCGCGACATCCGTACTTCGCAAGGTGTCGCTCAACCGCCTTGAGGAAGCGTGCACGACGCTCGCCGATCAAAACCAAGCGGCCCCGGCAGACATGCAGTTCCTCGCGGGCCTGCAGCGGATCGACTTCGTTTTCATGTATCCCGAAACCGGTGACCTGGTGATCGCCGGACCGGCAGGCAGCTTCGGCCCAGACAACACCGGACGAATGATCGGAACAGAATCCGGACGCCCCGTCCTGAGGCTCGACGACCTACTGGTCGCTTTGAGAACCGTCAAATCCGCCGGCCTGATTGGGTGCTCGATCGATCCAACTCAGGAAGGCCTGGCTGCGTTCAGTAACTTCATTCGCCAGAACAGTTCACCCGCATCAACAGCGACCATCGCCCGCCGATTCCAGGGGATGGCCGCCGCGCTCGGGGCACAGAATGTCTCAGTCCAGGGCGTCGCTCCAGATTCGCATTTTGCACGCACGCTCGTCGAAGCTGACTACCTGATGAAAATGATCTCCATCGGGCGAATGCAGATCCCCGTTCGAGGCTTTCGCAGCCACCTGTCAATGATTCCCGTCGGCGGCAACACGATGCAGCGATGGTGGTTTACGCCGCTTTACGATCCGTTTCAGAAGACTCCGGACGGCAACGCATTCGCCTTTTCAGGTCAGCGAGTTCAGTTGATGTCGCAGGACGAGCAGATCAGTGCAAGCGGCCAGCGAACTCAGACCGCATTCAAACGCGTTTCAACAGAAGCCTTCGCCAGTCAGTTTACGGAGAAATACGAGCAGGTTGCCGCGGTCACTCCGGTCTTTGCCGAGCTGCAGAACCTGATCGATCTGGCGGTGCTCGCGGCACTGATTCAGAAAGAAGACCTCGCGACAAAGGCCGGCTGGCAGATGTCATTGTTTCTGGACGCCAAACGCGCGACTGTTGCTCAAGGACGCGTTCCGAAAACGGTCGACTCGTCATTCAACACGCGAAATGCCGGACGCGTCATCATCGGGCTTGTTGCCGGCGGCGTCACCATCGATGCTCGCTCCCTGCTGAATTCCCCCCCACTGGTAGAATCCCCCGCCCGGCCCCTGACCGCCCCCGCCGCTGCCTCGCAACCCGCCGCAGAACACACGCACTGGTGGTGGGACTAAAAACAGAGCATCTCAAAGTCGGCAGGAACGGCAGCCCTTCCTTCGGCGCATACAAACAGCCCGGCGAGTTCGAGGTGAACTCACCGGGCTGCCCCTGCTCTGCACAGGGTTGTCGCCTCCAGTTTCGCCTTGCTTCAGCGAAGCGACAACGAGAATCCGAAGTTCCGACCGCTGCTCCGGACGACCGGCACATTCAAGGCCGAGTGATTGAACGACGTCCGGCTATGGCCGAATCGGCTACTGCGAGAATCGTCATGTCGACTGTCATGACGTCCGCTCCAGCTATCACGACGTCCGTTTCGGCTGTCATTCCGGTTCCATACGCTGCCCCGTGACGACGATCCGATCCCGAGATGCAGGCTCGGCCGCACAACTGGAGCACGCGGCACGGGCGGCGGCACAACAATCGTCGGACGAGGCGAGACGCGAGGACCGTGCCCGTGGTCACAACTCGGCGAAAGCAACGCATCCAGCTCGTTAGCCAGACTGGTCAGTTCAAACCGAATCTTGCTGACTCGCTCACACAGTTCACGCAATGCTCGTTCGTGATCCCGTGACATCGTGCCGCAACTGCTTCGCAGATGACTCGGCACAACACACGACCGGCACCAGGTCCTCAACTGGTTGACGTGCTCTTCCACTTCAGCCAGCTGCCCGAACATTTCGTCGACGTGACGGCCGATCTCATTGAGGCTGCCGATGCGCCGGGTCAGGTCATCAACACACTCGGCATTCTTTTCGATCCTGTAGAGGTTTGACATCAGGCACCGCTGAATTTCGATGGGCACTCCGTTGAAGCCCAGTCGAACATTCCGCTGTGCTCGATCCGCGATGTGCTCGATATCGCGAGCATGGTCATCGATATGACTGTAGTGGCCTGCCTGAGCAACTGAAGTCGTGACTCCAAGGACAGCCATCACTGCCATTGTCCACATCGTTTTTCCGGCGAGAGTCTTCATTGTCCTGCTCCTTCTGTCGCGAGGCTTCAAGTTTCTCGGGTGAAGTCATCATTGCTTCCCGAGTGGCAGGACCATTTGGCACGCGACGTACCAGAAAACCGCAGCCAGGGCACAGCACAGACGTAACCACCTTTCACAACACGCGTTGCAGCCATTTGGCAAATATCTGAACCGAAGAAACTCAGTCCTGCCCGGCATGTTGAATAATCACTTTGATGGCGCCTCAAGCGATTCTGGAATCCCATTGATATCGCGTCGTGCGTCGAGCTGCCCAAACTCCAGACCGGCTTGCCGCGTGACCCTCGTCCGATAGACTCGGACTGATCCATGCCTAGTCGCAGGCCTCGACATCAACCCTCTCGAACGATTCACGGAGCCACTCACATGAATCAGCAAACCCGTCGTTCATTTCTCAAGACGTCAGTCGCCGCAGGTGCTGCCGCCACGATGCCCTACTGGTTCACCAGCGCTCAGTCCGCCGCCTTCGGTTATGCCAGCGCCGGCGAGCGTCCGGTTGTAGGCTGCATCGGAACAGGCAGCCGCTGGGGTGCCGTTGGTCCGGCATCGTTCAACTTCGCTGACTGTGCCGCCGTCTGCGACGTCGACGCGAATCACGCCGGAGCCGCAAAGGAACGAGTTGCCGGGATTCAGAAGAAGTCGGGCCGAGACCGCCAGATCGACGTCTACGAGGACTACCGCAAGATCCTGGAGCGCGACGACATCGACATCGTCACGATCGTAACTCCCGACCACTGGCACTCGAAGATCGCCATCGAAGCCATGCAGGCCGGAAAGGACGTCTACTGCGAGAAGCCGCTGACGCTGACAATCAACGAAGGCAAGCAGATCATCAAGGTCCTCAACGAGACCAAACGTGTCTTCCAGGTTGGAACTCAGCAGAGAACAGACTTCGGGCGCCGCTTCCTGCACGCGATCGCGATGATCCGTGACGGCAGAATTGGCGACGTCCGGAAGATCACCTGCGACATTGGCGGATCGACAGACAGCGGGCCGATCCCGGTTGCAGACGTCCCATCTGGCCTGAACTGGGACATGTGGCTCGGGCAATGCCCGGTCGTCGATTACCGCTTTACGGAAGGCGGTCGCTGGGGCAAGACCCGCTGCCATTACGAGTTCCGCTGGTGGTACGAGTACTCGGGCGGAAAGATGACCGACTGGGGCGCCCATCACGTCGACATCGCTCAATGGGCAATCGAACAGAACGGCCCGGATCAGGGCGTCGTCTCGGTCGAACCAGTCATGCACGAGCATCCGGTTCCGTTCAAAGACGGCATGCCGCAGCAGGACGACCGCTACAACGCGGCGACGAAGTTCAACGTCAAGTGCATGTTCGCCAACGGCGTCGAGATGCACATTGTTAACTCGTCGTCCGACGGCAACGGCATCCTGTTTGAAGGAACAAATGGACGTTTCCACGTCGGCCGAGGCCGTACGAAAGGCGGTCCGTTCGAACAGCTCAAGGACAACCCGCTGCCGGAAGACGCCATCTCCAAAGTCTACGGCGGCAAGGAGCCGACCAGTCACATGCAGAACTTCATGGACTGCGTCAAGAGCCGAGAAACGCCCATCAGCGACGTCTGGAGCCACCACCGCGCCATGACGACCTGCCACCTGGCAAACATCGCGATCCGCCTCGACAGAACGCTCGAATGGGACCCGAAGACCGAGCAGATCACGAACGACCCAGGCCTCAATTCGTGGCAGGCCCGCGAACAGCGCAACGGTTACGAGATCAACGTCTGATTGATTTCCTGGCGTAGGCCGGACCGAGGAGCGCAGCGACGAAGTTCCGGCACATTCACGACGGATTCAGATTCCTCTGCCGGAGCGGCGCGTCGCTTGATCCAGCCTACAGTCCACAGCAGCCCGGTCGAACCTCGACCGGGCTGTTTGCATTGGCTACCGCCTGTTCGATTCACCACAGTCGATCGCGAACCGACAGACACCGCCGATACGATTGCGGCCCCAGTCACTCGTACAAAACGGAATCCACGATGAGCATCTCAAAGCACGCCACGTTACGTCACGTACTTCTGACACTGAGCCTGGCAGTCGCTGCGACTTCTCCGCACAACGCAACCGCTCAGAACGCGGCTGAGCCCCTGTCATTCACGATCAAGCGCTCTGCCGCCCACAGCGGCTTTGACGGCGAGAAGTGCTGGGTTCATGCGCGGGCGGGAGTGATTCCGGCGGGGGTTTCCGGCAACGAATCGAAAAAGCCGCTCGTCGTGATGACGATGCAGAAACTGCTGCTGAGCGGCTCGGACGTCTTCTACGCGTTGAACGAAACACGATCAGAGGATCTCGGCAAGTCATGGACGCAGCCAATTGAGCATCAGT
>JAPOLP010000891.1 GCA_029977045.1 Planctomycetota bacterium | reverse complement strand
ATGGAAGCCAGCCACCATTCTGCGAGCTGTTTCTTTGGCGGTTTGTTTGCAAGGCCATGAATTCCAATCACGAGTTTCTTCGGCATGTTGAGCCCGTCCTGTTGCTGCTGTAGTTTTCAGTAGCACCGGTCACGTCCCGGCAACACTGACCGCAAAAGGTACGTGCGTGAGCGTGAACACACAACATCACAGCTTGATCTGGACATGCCGGTGAGTCGCTTTAATGACGCCAGACAGACAACGGATTGCCCCAAACTGACCCGCCTGATGTGAGTGTTTATGTTCGGCCTGTTTTCTCCGAAGTGTCCGTTGCCTGTCGGATGGAAAGTGTGGTCCGAACGTCGGTTTCGTGACCTTTGTAGCCTGGCCAGCGCCGCCGATCTTCGCTCCGAGAACATGCTTACGCCGGAGAGTGCCGAGCTTCCGAGGGACTTCGACGGTTCGGAGCAGGCGGTTGCTGAGCTGTTTGAGATCGTGTGCCGACGGATGGGTCTTGATCCTGAGGACATTGATCTCGAACCGGGCACCGAGGAGCAGATGCCGGGGGCTGGCGGGTTGTATTTCGGTCCTGAAGAGGAATGGTCACGGCCGCGCATTCAGTATCGCGACGAACTCGCAGGCGATGCTCATCAGCTGCTGGCAGTGCTGGCACACGAAGCAGCACATGAACTGCTTCGGCAGCGGATGCCGGACGTTTACCTCGACGACGACATGGAAAACTGCACCGATCTGTTGCCGGTTCTGTTCGGGTTCGGCGTTTTCATGGCGAATGCCACGCTGCGGGAAGTCAGCTTCACCGAAGGCCGGATGTATCACTGGAGTCTGTCGAGATCCGGGTACCTGACGTCTGAGGTCTACGGTTACGTGCTGGCTCTGCTGGCATGGACTCAGCGCGATGACCGTCCTGAATGGCGAAGCTGGCTGCGACCGGATGCCCGCGAGATGCTGGCTGCGGGACTCAAGTATCTGCGAAAGACAGATGACTGCGTCTTTGACCGGTCGCTGGACGACACCTGGCCAAAGCCGTTCAGCGACCATCAGCTTGAGGCGGCTCTCGATGACCGCTCCTCGTCCCGGCAGATGAACGCTCTGATTGAGATCCGCGAAAGGCCAAACGTCGCCGCGGCTCTGCAGTCGCGAGTTGCTGGTCTGTTGCAGCATTCGCAGCCAGACATCCGTCTCGCCGCGATGGAAGTGCTGGGCATTATTGAGGACCCGGCTCCTGGCACGTTTGTCCGGCTTCTGGAATGTGAATACGACGACGATGTTCGCGTGCGTCGCCTGCTGCCGCAGTTCATTCTGCCTGAGTGTTCCGAACGGGAATTCGCCGAAGCGGCGCTCGTTCGCATGTTGAACGACGCGGACACGACTGTCGCTGCGTCCGCTGCAGCGTCGCTGACGCGGTTTTCGGAGTTCCCCGACGGAACACTCGCAACAGCGACCGATCTCGCCGTGCGAGCACTGGCCAGGAATGACGAACCGCTCGCTGTCGCATGCCTCAAACTGCTGTCCTGCCTGACAGACGACGTCGCGACCTGGGTGGAAAGCCGCCTCGCGGACGACACCGAACTGCTGATGAGTTTCCGCTATTACCGCAGACTGCTGGACGAATAGCGACACCAGTCAGCCCGAAATCGCGTCTTGGTGCCCGGCGGGTGACTATCTAGAGTTCGTCGGAATTGCGGCTTTGAACTCCCGCTGACGGATCATGCGGCAGTCGTCGATCGCAAGCTGCTCTGACAAATTGAGACAGGGATGTCATCAGGTCGCCGTGATTTCGTACTGGTAATCGCCCTTGCCACCGTCGTTCTGGTCGGCAATCTGGGCGGTGCGAAGCTGTGGGACGAGGACGAACCTCGCAACGCGCGCTGCGCTGTGGAAATGCTCGAACGAGGCGACCTTGTCGTTCCGACCTTCAATGGCGAACTGCGGACGCACAAACCGATCCTGCTGTACTGGCTGATGATCGGTGCCTACCAGCTCTTCGGAGTCTCTGAATTCGCAGCGCGTCTGCCCTCGGCTTTGCTGGGGATCGGCACGGTGCTCTGCGTCTGGGCGTCCGGTCGCCGGCTGTTCGGTCCGCGGGTGGGGCTGATCTCTGCTGTCATCATCTCGACCGCTCTGATGTTCGACGTTGCTGGCCGGGCCGCGACGCCGGACTCGGTCCTCATCTTCTGGATGGCTGCCGCACTGACGGTCTTTGTGCACGCAGCCTTTGCTTCCGATGGCTTGCTGCGTCTGGCCGCATCAGCAGGTTCTTCTGACCGCGGAGATGCTGAGCCGATTCCTGTCTGGTTTCCTCGATCTGCCACCGCCTTCTCCGGTTTCTACGCCTGCCTGGGATTCGCAATGCTCGCCAAAGGGCCGGTCGGTTTTCTGCTGCCGATGGCGGCTCTCGGAATGTTTCTGCTGATCGTTCGCCGGTCTCACGAAAGCCAGTCGATAGCGGGCGAACGACCAGCAGCCTGGCGAGTCGCTGCTTCGTGGTTCGCCCCCGGTCACTTTCTACGCACGCTGGTGTGTATGCGACCGTGGACCGGCGCCGTGATCGCTCTCGCGATCGCCATTCCCTGGTACTGGGCGGTCGGCTCGGCAACTGACGGCGAATGGCTCCGCGGCTTTTTCCTGGATCACAATCTCGGTCGGGCGACGAGTACGATGGAGAGTCACTCCGGGCCGTTTCTGCTGTTCTACATCGTTGCCGTGATGGTCGGCTTCTTCCCGTGGAGCGTCTTTCTGCTGCCGTCAATTCTGGATGCACGCCGCCGCTACATCGCCGAACGGCAACTGCCGCCAGGGATCATTCTCGCTGCGTGCTGGATTGCAGTTCCCGTCGTTCTGTTCTCGTTCGCCAGCACAAAGCTGCCGAGCTACGTGACGCCGGGTTATCCGGGGCTCGCACTACTGGTCGGCTGCTGCCTCGACCGTGTCATCAACGGCCAGGCTTACCTGTCGCTGAGCTGGTTGCGAGCTTCTCTGGGTTCGTCCGTCTTCGTCGGAATCGCTCTGGCGATTGGAGCGGGAGTCGCCGTGCTGCAGATGTTCCCCGGCGAGTACCTGCTGGTTCTGCCCGGAGTCGCACTGACGGCTGGTTCGGCGATTGGCTACTCGAAACTGAACCGCAACGATTCGGGACTCGCACTGCGGGCATATGCCGTGACGAGT
>JAPOLP010000795.1 GCA_029977045.1 Planctomycetota bacterium | reverse complement strand
GAGGGCTGAGGGGCGAGAGTCGAGGGCCGGGCGATGACGGTAGATCAGCCGCCTGGCGCCGGATCGCCCGTTCGTCGGCTTGCTCCGTCCGAGCTGCAGGGTATCGAGCGGATTGCTGCCCGGTGGATCATTCCGGTCGATCAGCCGCCAATCGAAGATGGCGTCGTTGAAATTGCCGAT
Organism: Planctomycetota bacterium; assembly: GCA_029977045.1. Classification (GTDB taxonomy): domain Bacteria; phylum Planctomycetota; class Planctomycetia; order Planctomycetales; family Planctomycetaceae; genus JAPOLP01. The sequence goes on along the minus strand of JAPOLP010000795.1, from coordinate 3,367 downwards.
GGCCGGATCGTCGAAGTTCGCCGTCGAGCCGGAGCCCCTGATGACGCGACGCTCGACCTGGGCAACGCCGCGCTGCTGCCGGCACTCGTCAACGCGCACGTGCATCTTGAGTTCTCAGACCTTGCCGATCCGATCGAACCGGCGGCGCCGTTCACGCAGTGGATCCGGAACCTGCTCGCGTATCGCCGCGAGCGGGAACGGCCAATCGGCGAACTGGTCCGCGACGGCCTGCGTGAAGCGGCTCGGACCGGAACCGGACTTGTTGGCGAGATTGCCGCCGGCGACTGGCAGCCCGCAGAGATCACTGTCGCACTGCAGACCACCGATTTCGACGGTGAGATGCCGACGGTCGTCGCGTTCCGGGAGCTGATTGGCCTGCTGCCTGAGCAGGCCTCCGATCAGCTCGAACTTGCACAGCGGCACATTGACGAGTGCCGGTTGCTGTCGAGCAGTGACAACGAAGCGGCGAATCGAGGAGTGACGCAGTGGCCGGCGATCAGCCCGCACGCACCGTACAGCGTCGGGCCGGACCTTTATCACCAGCTCGTCGATCTGGCGCGGCGGGAATCCGTGCCGCTGTGCATCCACCTGGCGGAAACGCCCGCGGAACTCGAACTGCTCGACCGGGGCACGGGCGAGTTTGTCGAGATGCTCTCGGCTTTTGGCATCTGGCAGTCGGGGCTGATTCCGCGCGGTTCGCGACCGATGGACTACCTCGAACCGCTGGCAACGCTCGATCACGCGCTGATCGCGCACGGCAATTATCTCAGCGACGACGAAATCGCCTGGCTCGGTCGGCACCCGAACATCGCCACTGTCTTCTGCCCGAGGACCCACGCTTTCTTCGGGCACAGTGAGCATCCCTGGCAGAAGCTGCTGGCCGCCGGAGCGACGGTTTGTCTGGGCACGGACGGACGGTCGTCGAACCCGGATTACAGCCTGTGGCTGGAACTCGAGACTCTCCTGCGCCAAGACGCTGTAACAAATCGACACAGCCTGTTTGAACTGGCAACTCTGGCTGGAGCCAGAGCACTGGGGTGCGGAGCTGAATACGGCAGTCTGACTCCGGGAAAATCGGCCAATTTCAGCGTCTTTCCGCTGACAGTCCTTCGGGCTGCTGGCCATCGAATCGGTGAGCCGGTCCGGCGGAGCGGGTGATGATGTCATCGACGCTTCAGCATTCTCGCTGTCCTTCGTGATCGTGTCTGGCGGCGCCGGCACCGGCACCGACCCGGCAGATCCGGGTGATGTCGTTGACGATCTGTCCGAGGTGGACGACGTCTTCATGCTGATGCCGTTCCCCGGCTGGATCGACGAGATTTAAGCCCTGCTTCGACACGAAGTCTGATAGATCGCGGGAGTGCTCCCGCGATCTCTTTTGGGATGTTGCAGAGTTCTCAGAACGCACCAACTGTCTGGTTGTCTGATCGTCGGCTGAGATTGACCAGTGTTTGCGGATCGACGTTTTCGCTGATGAACCTCACCGACCCGTCGCACAGCAGAAAGTGAGCTCCGCCAATGTGCCAACTGCTGAAGCCAATCGTGTTCAGGTCGAGAAAGTTGCCGGCCAGAGGGCGGGTATTGGCAATGGGAGCACCAGCTGGAGTTCTGCCCGCCGCCGCGTGATTCGGAGCGGTTTTGTTGATGTGGAGCAGCGGGTTGTTCGCGAGATCAACGTTTCCCCCGGTCGGCATTGTCCAGGGAGTTCCAAGCGTCGTGGTCGCAACGAGTTCTGCGGGAGCCCACTGATTGGCGAGCCCGTCTGTTCCTGACCAGTATGTCGGGACGCTGTAACCCACATCCCTGGCTGTCACAAAACCATCGGCTGTCAGAGTCGCTGATGTCGGCGGCGCAGTCTGATCGGAAACACGTGTCAGTCGACGCTCACCGACAGCGATGACGTTTGTCGTTCCGTCTTTGAGATCGCGGATTCGAACTCGTGTGTTCGGTCCGAAGATTCCCTGGCAGCGACGAGAGTCTGTGGCTGCCACGTTCTCAGGAATGCCAACACCGAATGATCCAGGATAGTTCGAGGTCCCCTGGAGCCGACCGGAGCTGTTTCGAAGCTGGCTGTCGCCAACATCCGACGGACAGCGAAACGTCGAAAGGACTGATTTGACAGCCTTGTCATTCGCTCCAGCCTGGTGCGGCCCTTCAACGGCCATCTTGTGGGCGAGCGAACCCATCTCGAAAGTCCCCAGAATCGCCAGCGACCAGCTGTAGGCGCTCGCCGTGCCAGTGATGAAGTCGTCAGCAGGAGTGTCGTCCCCCACGCCACACCACCCAGGAGGGAAGGCATTGGCCTGCTCGTGATAGTTGTGCAGGGCAAGGCCGATCTGTTTGAGGTTGTTCCTGCAGGCATAGCGACGGGCAATACGGCGATCGTGGCCAACACTCGGAAAGAACAGGGCTGTCAGCATCAGCAGGATGAGGATCACGACGACGACTTCCAGAGCGGTGATTCCTCGGCGACGGTTTTGCGACGGCCTTTGCATCTGACACCTCGACTTTCTCTGGGACGATTGAACGGCTGCCGGCTGGCAGTTTGAGATACTCGTGTCACGCGTTTGCGTGATGTTGAATATCATCACGCAAACGCGTGATGTCAATCCCGGTTTTCGAGGTACGAAGTTGCCGGAGAATCGCTCGACTGCAGCACGAGCAAACGAGGCGGTGACCTGGACGTGTCGGGAGAATGCCGTTCAGACGAGTCTTGCCCGTTTGCGGAGCAGCCATTCGGTGGTCAGCAGGGCGGCGAAGAGCAGCAGGACTTCCCAGCGGTTCCAGATGCGGATCGGGTCTTCCGATCGGATGGGAACCGGGCGGCCTCGTGGGACGTCGGCAGGCAGATTGCTCGCGGTGGCTAGCGAGTAGAACTGGCCGCCCGAGACCTTCGCAGCCTCGCTGAGTTGCTGGCGGTCGAGGCCGCGGATGCGAAGTTCGTTCTCGGGTGATTCGACACGGAAGTCCGTCGCGGGGGGCGTTTCGACGAACGTCTGGCTGGCGATCCAGGCATGGTAGGAACCGTCGGTCGCACGACGAAGCTGGCCTTCAAAGACGTTCGGAGCCTGCGGAATGCGAGTCAGGATGACGTCCTGATTGCTGCCGTCTCGGCGTTCGACGACCGCTTTGACTTCGTCGCCAGTGTCGGGAAGCTCGTCATCGTTGAAGAAGCGGAGACGCAGCGTGACGGTCTCGCCGTTGCGGTACACCAGGCGGTCGGACTTAAGCTCGGCCGACTTCGACTGTCCCAGCAGCCGCGATCGCGAGAGGTAACGGATTGCCTGGACCCAATAGCGTCCGTAGTAAAGGTCTCCCACTCGGCGGCGCCACAGCCAGGTTTCGTCGGTCGCGTGAAAGATGACCT
>JAPOLP010000692.1 GCA_029977045.1 Planctomycetota bacterium | reverse complement strand
GGCGGCCCGTGGGTTGGCGGCAATCCCCCGACCGGAGGGACGACCGGGGCTGGTGGCTAACCACTGACATCAACAAAGGTTAAGGCGACCACTCTCACGACCGTTGAACACACAGTCGGGGAGTGGTACCGTTCCGCCTTCATTTGCAACCATTCCTGCCAGATTGCAGGGACGCTCCGGAGACGCGAGCGAAGATTCACCGTTGGGATTCACGAGGAAGCACCATGGCGCGACCAGTCACTTTGTTCACCGGACAGTGGGCTGACCTGCCGCTCGAAGAACTCTGCAAAAAAGCACGTGACTTTGGTTATGACGGCCTCGAACTGGCCTGCTGGGGTGACCATTTTGAGGTCGACAAGGCCCTCAGCGACGACACCTACTGCGCGAAGAAACGCGACCTGCTCGCGAAGCACGATCTGAAGCTGTTCGCGATCTCGAACCACCTCGTCGGCCAGGCCGTTCTCGACAACATCGACGAACGCCATAAGACGATCCTCCCCGAGTACGTCTGGGGCGACGGCGATGCCGATGGCGTCACCGAGCGCTCGATCGAAGAGATGAAGAACACCGCGCGAGCTGCTCAGAAACTCGGCGTCGGCGTTGTCAACGGCTTCACCGGATCGAGCATCTGGCACCTGATCTACGACTTCCCGCCGACCCCGCGGACGATGATCGAAGCCGGCTTCCAGCTTCTCGCTGACCGCTGGAACCCGATCCTCGACGTCTTCCAGGAATGCGGTATCAAGTTCGCTCTGGAAGTTCACCCGACCGAAATCGCTTTCGACATCTACTCGGCCGAGTGGGCACTGAAGGCTCTCGACAACCGCGAAGAATTCGGCTTCAACTTCGACCCCAGCCACCTGATCTGGCAGGGTATCGACCCGGTCGAGTTCATCCGAGCCTTCCCGGATCGCATTTACCACGTCCACATGAAGGATGCCTCGACAACGCTGAATGGCAAGACCGGCATCAACAGCAGCCACATGCCGTGGGGCGACCCACGGCGCGGCTGGGACTTCCGTAGCGTCGGTCGCGGAGCTGTCCGCTTCGAGGAAATCATCCGCGCCCTCAACGTCGCCAACTACGACGGCCCGCTGTCGATCGAGTGGGAAGACATCGGGATGGATCGCGAACACGGTGCCCGCGAGTCGTGCCAGTTCGTCAAGAACGTCGACTTTGCCCCGTCATCACACCGCTTCGACGACGCCTTTGCCGACTAAGGCGGGCGGCTGAGCCAATCATGCAATCAAGAACGCCGCGCACTCGCGCGGCGTTTTTCTTTGGGTAGTTAGCGGAACGGCGAGAGCCATCCAGCCTTCCGCCATTCACCTCGGAGGCCTCATGTCGCGTCCTCTCGTATCGCTGGTACTGTTGCTCGCTGCGGTCGCATCGTCGTTGTCCTGTCTCGCTGCGACGGCAGCACCGACGAACGTCCTGCTGATCATCACGGACGAGCACAATTTCCGGACGCTGGGGTGCTATCGCGAACTGATGCCGCGTGAGCAGGCGGAGATGTGGGGGCTGGGAGCCGTCGTGCCGACTCCGAACTTCGACCGTGTGGCGAAGGATGGTGTCCTCTGCACGCGCGCCTACGCGACAGCGCCGGTCTGCTCGCCGTGTCGAGCGGCCATGATCACGGGCCGCTATCCGCACGCGACGGGCGTTCCGGCCAACGACAAGGTCCTCGACCGCTCGATCCCGACGCTCGCCGACCGGCTCAGCGACGCTGGCTACCGCACATCGTTTATCGGCAAGTGGCACCTCGGCGGGGCCGGCAAGCCGGAGTGGTCGCCGAAGATCGACGGCGGATTTCAGCACAAAGACTTCATGTTCAACCGCGGCCACTGGAAGAAGTTCGTGATCGAAGACGGAGTTCCCGCAGTCGGAGCCGGAACAAAGAAGAACCCGACCTACGCACTCGATGGAGCCGACGAGAAGACATTCTCGACCGACTGGCTGACCGACCGGGCGATCGAGTTCGTCACCGATCAGCAGGCGACGAAGCCGTTTTTTACGGTCATCAGCTACCCGGATCCACACGGTCCGAACACCGTGCGAGCCCCTTACGACACGCGGTTCGACGACTTGCCGTTTCAGGCTCCGCGAACTTACCGCACTGGCAAGCCGGCTCCAAAGTGGCTCGGCGGCGGGACAAAGCATCCGGTCTTCCGAGGCGACGACATGTCCCGTTACTTCGGCATGGTGCAGTGCATCGACGACAACATCGGTCGCCTGCTCGATGGTCTCGAAGAGTCAGGTCGACTCGAAAACACGCTGATCATCATGACCAGCGACCACGGCGATCTGTGCTACGAACACGATCGCCAGAACAAGGGCAACCCGTACGAAGGCTCGGCCCGAGTGCCGATGATCCTGCGGCAGCCAGGCCGGATCGCCGCCGACCAGATCTATACCGAGCCGATGGGTACGGTCGACCTGACGCCAACCGTGATGGGACTGCTCGGCCTTCCAGCCAACGCTGAGGATCAAGGCCGCAACCTGTCCGCCCTTCTCGCCGACGTTTCAAAGTCAGAGACGGACGAAGTTGATCCACCGGTGACGTTTCTCCGCAACGCCGGAGTCGCCGCCGCCTGGCTGGCCGCCGTCGATGCCCGCTACAAACTGATCGTCTCGGTCAACGACGTCCCCTGGCTGTTCGACGCCAGAGAAGATCCGGACGAACTCGTCAACTTCCACGGCAAGCCTGAATACAAGACCGTCGAAAAACGCCTCGCCGCTAAGCTGCTGGAATACGGTCGAGTGAACAAAGACCCGCACATCGAAAACGCAAAAATCTCAGCGTCGGTAGAGTCGATTCTCGGCAGGTAGGGATGACTTCAGCGCAAAGTCGCGAAGAGGCAAAGATTCGCAATGACTTTGCGTCCCTTTGCAACTCTGCGTCTTTGCGCTGAAATGACCGCCTGCTTCCGACCGAACTACCGCTCCCGCATCTCTCCGCACAACCAAGCCACAACGCGACAGGAATTCTCGATGACACTGAAGCTTCTGGCCCTTGCTGCTCTCCTGCTGCCGTCGATCGCCGTTGCGGCTGAGCGGCCGAACATTCTTTACATCATGTCGGACGACCATGCCGCTCATGCGATTTCGGCGTACGGCAGCCGGCTGGCGAAGATCGCTCCGACACCGAACATCGACCGGCTGGCCAACGAAGGCGCGTTGTTCACGAACGCCTTCTGTACGAACTCGATCTGCTCGCCATCGCGGGCCTGCGTGCTGACGGGGCAGTACAACCACGTCAACGGAGCCTTCGATCTGGCGGGCGAGGTCAAACCGGGGCAGCAGATGCTCGCCCTGCAGATGCGGAAGGCCGGCTATCACACGGCAATGATCGGCAAGTGGCATCTCAAGGCCGAACCCGCGGACTTCGACTACTACTGCGTGCTGCCTGGCCAGGGGAAATATCACGATCCCGAGTTTCGCGTGCGCGGCGACAAGCCGTGGGGCAAGAACCTGATCAACTTCGACGGGATGCACGTCACGGACGCCATCACTGACATCACGCTCGACTGGCTGCAGGAGGGCTGGGATCAGGACAAGCCGTTCTTCCTGATGCACCACTACAAGGCCCCGCACGACTATTTCGACAACGCGGCCCGTTACGAGTCCTTCTCGATGAATGCTGGTGCCGAGTTCTACCTGCTGACGCGCGACCTGAGCGATCCGGACTTTCCCCCGTTGCAGCTGCCGGTGTTCATGGCAGGCAGCGGGGATGACACCACGGTGAACATGGAAGTGGCCCGCGAGTTCTTCTGCAGCAAGACACCCGCGCAGTCGCGCCGCATGCTCTGGTACAGCGCGCAGGCCACGGGCAGCACGCCGGCGGTGACCTGCGAAGGACTGCAGGTGGTGCCGGCCGAAGCGCCGGAGCAGCGCGTCTACAGTCTGTCCCATACCGCCATTTCCGTCCCGCCCACCGACCCGCATTACGGTCTGGATGGTGACTTCG
>JAPOLP010000428.1 GCA_029977045.1 Planctomycetota bacterium | reverse complement strand
TTCCTCGTTCGCGAGTGTCAGCGACGGCGGGGTCGTGTAATCGCCGAGCTGACGCAGCTTCTGATCGGGATCGATCACGTTTCCTGACTGGCCGGTGATACCCGACGCTGTTCCCAATACACCGATGAGATTGTTTCCGGTGATAACAGCCTCGGACGAGAACGGCCCGCTGACGTCCTTATCCGGTCCTGCGGACGTGTTTCCGGCGACAATCGAGTTCTTCAGTTCGACTGTCGGTGCTTCCGGCACCGAGGCCACAAAGATGCCGCCGCCGTTGTCGGCAATGTTCAGCGTGATCGTCGAGTTGAGAATCGTCGCGGTGATGTCTGCGTCACCACCGATGGAGAGGCCACCGCCTGCCGCTCCGGGATCGCTCGCGAAGTTCCCCGAGACCGTCGAGTTCGTCAGCGTGAACGTCGTGGAGCCCGCCAGCGGTGCCGCGACCGTGATCGCTCCGCCGTCGTTGCTGGCCGTGTTCGACTCGAAGGTCGAGTTCGTGACCGTGGCCATCTCTTCCACGTAAACCGCTCCGCCAGACCGAGTCGCGGTGTTGGCAGAGAATTCGGAACCGTCAATTGTCAGATCGGCACCGGCAAAAAAGCTGCGAATCGCTCCGCCCGAGCTGCCCGCTCCCATGGCCGAGTTACCTACGAAACTCGACGCGCTGATCGACAGCAGGCTGCCGTCGTTAAGGATCGCACCGCCTGAACCGGAGTGAGCAGTGTTTGCCTCAAACCGCGACGACGTCACAGTGACAGTTCCGTCGAAATTCGTCAGAGCACCGCCGTTGCCCGCCTCGTTCTGGAGGAACAGTGTGCCCGAAATCGTCACGCTGTCGGAGTCATTAAAAATTGCTCCACCGCTCAGCGAGGCTGAATTATTCTGAATCAAAGAGTCGGTGATGTTGACGGTGCCCGCCACAAGTGCCGTCGCATAAATGGCACCACCGTACCCGCCTCCGAGGTTGTCGATCGCCTGGTTGTCCCGCAGCTCGACCCGCGATAGATCCAGCTGCGCCCGATCGACGCGGATGCCGCCGCCATCGTTGCCTTCAACCCGCCCGTTGATGATCGACAGGTCTCGTAGTTCGACAATGGCGCCAACGTCCAGATCCAACACGCGGTCGACGTTAGCGCCGTCAATCGTCGTCAGTCCCATTCCGGCACCGAGAATCGTGACGGTACGGCCCATGTTGTTGACGATGTCAAAATCGCCGGTCGTCGATTCGGCACCGGGCACGTTGAATCGTTCGATCGAGTACTCGCCAGCAGGCAGGACGATCGTGATGTCCGTCGCGGAACTGTTCGCGGCAGCAATTGCGTCGCGCAGAGAAAACTCTTGTCCGGTCGCGAAAGAGTCATTCGTCGTGTTGACGAACAGGCCGTTGAACCCGGCCTCGAACGCGCCAATGTCGACCTGGCCGACGGTTCCCGGATTCTGAGAGTCGAGTTTTCTTGGGGCTCCGCGCTGGTCGGTCTCGCCTGCAAGCTGATCGTTTCCAGCATCCAGCGCCGGACTGTCCAGCTGCGGAGCCATGGTTCTCGTCAGGCCGCCGTAGTAATCGAGCGGCTGCAATCGCGGAGAAAGTCCGGCTCCAGTAATGCCGGCCATGTCTCCATTGACACCGTCCGTGAATCCAAATCCACCGACCCCCAGCAGGTTTGAACCGAGTGAAACGAAGGTCGTGTCGGTCTCGATATCGCTCCCAAGCACGCTTGCAGCGATTATCGAGTTGCCAACCGTCGTTGTTGCCGTTCCGTACGAGCCCACTCCGGCAGCTTCGGCAGTGAGAGATGAGTTATTCGCGACGGTCACGTTTATCAGCCTGACCATGCCGCCCGTGTTCAGCACGCCGCCGCCGGTTTCGGTCGCGGTGTTTGACGCAATCGTCGAGTTCTTCAGGAACGCCTCGCCGGACAGAACAAACAGGCCGGCGCCCGAGCCGCCTCCGGACAGATCGGCGAAGTTCTCTGCGATCGTCGACTTATCGATCGTCAGCTTCGCACCGATGCTGAGAACGCCGCCGCCGTCAATCGAGTGGTTTCCGGCGATCTCTGTGTTCGAGAAAAACGCCTCCGTACTGTGCCCCGAGCCCGGCAATGTTTCGAGATAGACACCGCCACCAGATCCGGTCGCGGTGTTCCCGGCAATGTTCGCGACCTGAACTTCGAGACGACCGGCATCGGCACCGATACCGCCACCGTCGACAGCGACGTTATTCGTCACGCTGGAGAAGACGACCATCGTGTTGCCGCGGCTGCCGACACCACCGGCACGCTGGGCCGAGTTCGAGTCAACTCCCGATTGATTGAGAATCAGAGAACCAGTTTCGCCGACTCCGATGCCGCCGGCGCTGACTCCCGCAATGTTGCCGAGAATGGACGATTCGTGAATCTCGACAGTGCCGTCGACCCCGATGCCGCCGCTGTCGCCGACCGCCTGGTTGTCTGAGATCGTTGACTTGATGATTTGCGCCGACGAGTTCTCTCCGATCGCGATGCCGCCGCCGTCGCCGGATGCCAGGTTGTCCGCAACAACGACTCCCTGCAGTTCGAGCGACCCGTCGCTAGCGATGCCGCCGCCGTCGACCGCCGAGTTGTTGAGCACGTGCACGTTGATCAGTCGGGTCATCCCCGAGTTCAGCACCGCTCCGCCGTTCTTGAACGTTTCGCTGGCCGTGTCTCCGTTCTGCAACGTCACTCCGCTGACTTCCAGCCCGGGTGACACGGTCTCGATCAGACGGCTGTTCCCGCCGGCGTCAAGCACGGTGCTCAGCGGTCCAAAGCCGATCACCTGCACCATCGATCCCGCGCCGAACTGCAGGCTTCCGGTCGTGAGGTTGTAGATAGCCGGCGGGATGACGACGGCCGCGCCTGTTGCCTGAGCCGTCGCAGTTGCGCTGTACAGCGATCCTGCGTCGCCAGCCGTTACAAAAATGACGCCGGCATTACTCTCAACCGCTCCGATATCGACTGTTGCGTCAGTTGGTCTGGGAGCACCGCGCTGATCAGTGCGTGGTAGTTGAACGCCACCAGGTGCAGCAGAGGGCAGGTTGCCGTTATCGATCAACGGCTTGTTTATTCCCGCTGGATCGGGAGCGTAAGTCAGCGTCGGTCCGCCATTGGCAGCAAGAGGCAGCAGTTCCGGGTCGATCAAGCTGCCAGGACTTCCGACCTGGTCCCCATTGACTGAGTCCTGAAAACCTGACCCGAAATTCGTGTCCATTTCGCCAATCAGGTTATTGCCGGCTGAAAAGAAGTTGCCTTCGACATTCGGCGTTGAACCTCCCGTCGAGTTCTCGGCGATCACTGTGTTCTGAACCGTAACGGAGCCGCCTGCTGCGACTCCCACACCGCCGACTCCACCCGTGCCATGACTCGCGGTAATCGTCGAACTGATCAGCGACAGATTGCCACTTGAAGTTACGTGGATCGCCCCGCCAGTTGCCGCAGTGTTCTCACCGAATGTCGAGTTCTCGACGGTCGCTGAACCGGCAGTAAAGAGGCCGCCGCCTTTTCCGTTTTCAATGCCGTCATCCGCGACGCTACCGCGGATCAGGCTGCGTTGCAGCGTCAGGTCGGCACCACTTGCGTTATAGATTGCTCCACCATTGTCGGCGCTGTTGACGGTTCCCTGGTTGATACCGAATGTTGATGCGTCAATCCGTGCGAGGCCCTGGTTATAGAGACTTCCGCCATTCGCCGTCGCTGTGTTGCCCGAAAGCGTCGATGCCTGCAGGTCGAGCGTTCCCTGGTTGTAGATCGCTCCGCCGCCGACCGCCCCTGTCGAGGCAAAGCCGACCAACGAGGATCGGATGACCGTCAGGTTTCCAACGTTTCTGACCCCTGCTCCATCCACCGCAATCGACAAGTTGCGTCCATCGAGGACGACGTCAATGAGCGACAGATTACCGGTCGGCGAGATCTCAAAGAGGCGGTCGTCGAAGCTGGTCCCGGTCGAGATCGTCGAGGAACCGGTTCCGCGGATCGTCACCGACACGCTCGTTGTGATGTCGAGGTCGCCGGTCATCGCGGCGCCTTCGCCACTCCCCGAGAGATCGAGCATGTAGGTCGCGTCAGCAAGAACGATCTCGACATCGTCCGTCGACATTCCGTTGGCGGCGATGATCGCCTCACGCAGCGATGTCTTTCCGTCGCTGCCATTGATGACGTCAAGGGTTTCGTCAACGTTGATTACGGTCGTCAGCAGCGTCCGCGACTCGAACATCTCGACGCACGGCGACAGTTTCAGCGGGCGCAGGCCGAAGCGACGTTTGGGTCGCTCGATCGGCACGTACTCGATCGGGCCGGTCGGGACGGCGTGTCCGCGAGGGGCTCGGGAGTTCGTGCGGCGAAGGCCTGCCAGCCAGGAAGAGAGAATCATTGGTCGCTGCCCGTTTCCTTGCTATGGAGGACTGCCCGAGCGAGACACGCTACTGCTTCAACTCCCGAAGTCGCCAGACCTTTCGGGGAATTCGCGCGCTGCCGCGATTTCGGCCGAGCCTCGATCCTTCCGTGATCAGAGATAGTCAGAAAACAAACATCCGTGAGGCTCGCCACTTCAGCCGGGCGAGCAGAGACACGACCGGAGTTCCCGCTCACGCAGCCCGTTCCGCGAAAAATCAGCGCGGCAGCCGAGCGGCAGGAACTTCGATAATCAACCACAGTGGAATGAGACTTGCGCAAGTTGCACCACCACTCGTCAGTTGGTGAACTCGGCCCGCAGAACTCGTCCCTGGGACTTTTCCAGTCCCGAAGAAGGCATAAGAGTAACCGATTTCGTAACTTAACTAAAACCGGATAGCAGGAACAAACAGGCAAGACAGGGCAAACCCGCCGCGCAGCAGGATCGCGACGCAATCGACACAAGTCGTTACGCAGACTTGACAAACGGGCTCTCCAGACGATTTCCTGCCGACGCCACCGAACGTGGCCACGTCGCTCTGCTGAAAATGACCGGCTGTAGCGGTCGTAACGGAATTCCGACTATCACTCTGATCGTGCTCCCGCCCCCGTCTGCCGAAGGAAAAATCGATGCCCGAGCGTCTCCAGACCGGAATTCCCCGCCTCGACGACATGCTGGGAGGCGGACTCCTGCCCGGAAAACTGACCGTCGTGGTCGGGGCGACCGGCATCGGCAAGACGCAACTCGGCATTCAGTTCGCCCATCGGGGGACGCAGCAGGAGGGCGAACCGGGCGTCATTTTCGACATGACCTCGCGCGGCGATGCTCAGAATCACGCCGACTACGCCGACCGTCTGTTCGGCTGGCCGCTCCGCGAACGCCCCATCGGCGAGAACATCCACCCGCACCAGTTCTGGGAGCGCGAGACCGCTCGCTACGACTCGATGCACATCTTCAATCGCGCCGGTCGGCGGGTCACGATCAGCTATCTCGAGTTCGACGACTGGAAAGCCTGGAAGGTCGACCTGGCGAAGAAGATCAACGAAGCCATCGCGTTCTTTTACGGCAACTTCATTCACGGAGTCCGCCGCTGCGTAATCGACGGCGTCGAACCAACGGACAGGCCCAGCGACAGCTTCCAGTTCCACATGTTCGAGTACGTCTATCACCAGATC
>JAPOLP010000268.1 GCA_029977045.1 Planctomycetota bacterium | reverse complement strand
GCCGGACAACGTCGAAATCTTTGGCGTGCGACCGAACTCGCCGAGTGCCAGGACGAGTGTTTCGTCGAGCAGGCCGCGCTCGTCGAGGTCTTCGAGCAACGCGGCAACCGAGTTGTCCCAGGTGGGCAGACGCTTGCGACACGTGTCGAACAGGTTGCTGTGGTGGTCCCAGCCGCCGTCGTAAACAGTGACGAACGGAACGTCGGCTTCCACCAGGCGACGAGCCAGCAGGCAGCGCTGGCCGAACGAGTCGCGACCGTAGCGGTTCCGGACTTCGTCGGGTTCGCGGTGAATGTCAAAAGCCGCCTGGGCCAGCGGCGAGGTGATCATGTCGAAACCCTGGCGGTAGAAGTCGTCGAGAGCGACGACCGGGTCGCCGGCGACTTCCGCATTAATACGGGGCAGGCGGTCGACGAGCTGCCGCAGGTCGCTGCGATGGTGGAAGCCGTCCTCGGTCAGGCCGTTAGGCAGAGCGACGTCGCGGACGCGAAAGCTCGTTGAGTTCGGATCGCCGCCGACAACGAACGGGGCGAATTTCGCTCCGAGATAGTTCGGGCCGCCGGAACGGGACATCTGGCCCAGCGAGAAGTAAGACGGCAGGCCGTTCGGTTTGCCGAGTTCCTTCGCGGCGACGGAGCCCATGCTCGGGTGGAAGCTGACGAAGGCACCGCAGCCGACGGGGATGCGTGGCGGGGCGCCGGTCATCATGTAGTGGTTGCCGGCTCCGTGATTGCCCTGGTTGTGGCGGATCGAGCGAATCATCGAGAAGCGGTTCGTGTTCGCGGCGAGCTGCGTCATGTGCTCGGAGAAGTGGACGCCGGGGATGCTCGTCGCGATCGGATTGAACTCGCCGCGGATTTCCGCCGGCGCATCCGGTTTTGGATCGAACGTCTCAAAGTGGGTTGGTCCGCCGTCCATCCAGATCAGGATGCAGTTTTTCGCCGTCGGGACGATGCCGTCTCGGGACTGAGCGGCCTGGCCCCGAAGTCGCAGGGCGTTGACCAGTCCGCCGCCGAGCAGCGTTCCAAGGCCCAGTTTGAGGCAGTCGCGGCGGGACGTTCCTTCGCAGTTCTTGCGGAATGCCATGATCGAATCTCAACGGAAGGCGGGATTTGTGGCGGGCAGCGGGGCTCGCCGGGAGGCACGGCCAGTTCGACCGGAAATCGAAGGCGGGAATTGTCACGGAGCCGATCGATCGTCGCAAGCTGATTCGTGGAACGACGCGGCGGTTCAGACCCCGGACTTCGCATTGACCCTCTGAAAAAATCGGCCGTACCATTCCCGGTTCTTTGCCCCACTCCGTCAGACAGGGACGTCGACGATGAGTTCCGTTGCGCTGAAACACGCGATCCCCTTCAGTCAGTTCGAGCGACTGCGGGCAGCTCGCGAGATCATTCTGCACGAATCCGAGGCTCTGTCCGCGCTGGCCGGACGGCTCGATACGCGGTTCTGCGAGGCTGTTGACCTGCTGCTCGACTGCCAGGGCCGCGTCATCGTGAGCGGGATCGGCAAGGCAGGGCTGATCGGCCAGAAGATCGTCGCGACGCTCAGTTCAACCGGCACGCCGTCGCAGTTTCTGCACCCGTCGGAAGCCGTGCATGGGGATCTGGGCTGCGTATCCGACCGCGATGTCGTGATCATTCTGTCGAACAGCGGCGAGACCGAGGAAATCTGTCGGCTGACTCCGCTGGTCCGGCAACTGGGCGCGAAGATCGTCGCCCTGACGAACAGTTCGCATAACTCGCTGGCGAAGTAGTCGCACGTCGTGCTGGAAATCGGGCGTTTGCGAGAAGCCGGTGACCTGGCTCTCGCGCCGTCGACGACGACAACCGTGATGCTGGCCATGGGTGACGCTCTGGCTCTGGTCGTCAGTCAGCAGAAGCGGTTCACGGCGAAAGACTTCAGCGTGTTTCATCCGGGCGGAAGTCTCGGACGACGGCTGACTCCGGTTCACGAGGTGATGCGTTGCGGCGACGAGTTGCGGATCGCTGATCAGGGGGAGTCAATCCGGGCGACGCTGCAGCGACTGCGAAAGGCCGGACGCCGGACTGGCGCGATTCTGGTGGTCAACGACGACGGCGAACTGGCCGGGCTGTTTACCGACAGCGACCTTGCCCGCCTGCTGGAAACTCATCGAGACGAGCAGCTCGACCGACCTCTGGCCGAGGTGATGACCCGCGGCCCGCTGACGATTCGTGAAACGGCGAGTCTCGACGACGCAGTCGGGCTGCTGACCGATCGCAAGATCAGCGAGCTGCCCGTTGTTGACGTCGACGGTTGCCCGGTCGGGCTGATTGATATTACGGATGTGATTGGACTGATCCCGAATCCGGCGGCCTGAGCCGGTCTCAGTCTGCTGAACGGACTCTTCAAGGAAACGGTCTGCTTCTGTGTTTTCGCGGATTCGTCTGACGCTGCTGACGACGCTGGCCCTGTCGGGTGCGTACTTCGGGTACGCCGCGGCAGTGCGGGTACTCGTGCGATCAGAGAGGCCGGCGCAGACGTTTCAGGCAGCTCCGCAGGATGTCCCGGAAGTCGCGGCTGCGCCGGAAGTTGATGAGACGGCACGAATCGCGCGGCAGTATCTGGCAAAGTACGAGTGGGCAGCCGATGCTGACCTGCGATTTCGTGACGACGCGGATGCTCAGAAAACCGGGCCGCAGCTCTTCTATTACTCGCAGGATCTCGAACAGGCTGACGACGACCACTCGCTGCGCTTCCGACCGCTCGCGATGGTCTGGTTTCAAAACCCCGACCAGCAGCCGCTGGCCATCGTTGCCGACGAAGCGGTCATCACGTTTCAGTCTCAGATCGATTTGAAGAGCCTTGATCCCGGTCGCGTGATAGGCGGGCAGTTGATTGGGGCGGTCTCGATTACGGGAGCGGATGGGCTGTCGATCGAGGGGAACCACTTCGTGTTCTCGGAGAAGTCGGCGAAGATTCACTCCAGCAATCCGGTCGAGTTTGCGTGGAAGAATCATCGCGGGCGGGGCGATCAGATTCAGATCGACCTCGATGTTGACGAGGCGCCGCTCGCTGGAGCCCCGCTGGCGGTTTCAGCAATCCGCGAAGTGCACCTGATTCACAATGTGCATATGGAGTTCGCTATTCCGCAGAGTGGTCAAGAATTGGCGTCAGTCGGCAAGCCATCCGGCGATTCCCGGTCGGCACCGGAGCAGCCGCTGATGATTGATGCCGAGGGCAGTTTCCGCCTGCAGTTCACCGGGCCGGCTGAGCGGTTCATGGATCAGGCGATAGCGACGTTTGATAGGAATGTCATGGCTCGCATGGAGACCAGCCCTCGAAAGTTCGACTCGATCAGTGGCGAGCGGATTGATCTGTTGCTTGAGCGACCGTCCGACGAAGAGCGAAATTCTCAGCTGGGGAGTGCGATGCCTGCGGAAGGCGGCACATCGCTGGCTCCGAGGCGGTTGCGGGTGACACGGTCAAAGCAGTCGCTGGTCTGGTTGCGTTCGGAAGAGAACGATCTGGAAGCCCAGATGTCGACGCTGGATTACGACATCGCAGCGCGGCGGATTCTGTTGAACGATGTCGATCCCCGGACCGCTCGACTTGACGTAGCTGCCGATCAGCAGAGAGTGCGGTTGAGTTTCGAGGGTCGGCGGACGGAACTGGAGTGTGCTCAGATCGAACTGCGGCACGACGCCGAGCATCAGTTGAAAGAAGTTTTCTGTCGCGGCAAGGGCTGGCTGATTTCCCGTGAGGATGCCGATCCGGGTGCTAACGCTGAGTTCCCAGCCAGCCAGCCAGTCGCTGGGATTTCAGTGGGGCAGGGCAGTGCGGCTCGTTTGCAGACAGCTTTGCAGGTCGAATGGCAGAAGCAGTTGCGGCGTTATTTCGATCCAAAGTCGGGGCTCGATGTCATAGACGTTGCTGGCGACGCCGTCGTCAGGATTCCTGCCGAGCGTTCTGGTGCGACGGCGGATTACATCAAGGTCTGGGTCGATCCGCTGGATTCGGCGATGCCCAAACGGGATTCAGCGACAGGGCAACGGTCTCAGTTGAAGAGCCAGCCGGTGCCGCGACGGATTCTGGCGCTCGATCGCGTCACGTTTGTCAGTCCGCAGCTTCAAGGCAACATGGACGAACTGCAGGTCTGGTTTGAGGATGCTCCGGCACGCTCGCCGGATTCGCGAACCGGCCTGCAGTCTGTGTCGCTTCGGCAGGAGGAGCGTCAAGCCGCACGCGGGACGGTTGAGCTGGCGGGCAACACCGAGCCGTCAGCGTTGCCTGGCTCGACCGATCAGTCGGAGAAGGAGCCGGTCGAGATCAGTGCCCGGCTGACTCGCGTCCGCATGGTGCGGTACGAGGGCGAGAAAGCTCCGGATGTTGCCGAGGTACTGTGCGAGGATCGCGTCGAGGTGCGGCATCGCCGGTCGCTCGACGAAGAACCGGTCGTACTGACCGGCCGGCAGTTGCACATTGATAACCGCGGCGGGGCGGATCAGCGGATGCATGTGCTGGGGCAGCCGGCACGGATCGACGACCCGCAAATGTCCCTTGAAGGTGCGGAGCTGTACTTCAGCCGAGGCGACAGTCAGGCATGGGTACACGGTGCGGGAACGATGCGGCTGGCTGTCGATAAGGATCTCGAAGGTCGGCCTCTCCCCGAGCCTGACCACCTGACCGTCACCTGGTCCGAGCAGATGGTCTTTGATGGCCAGGTTGCTCAGTTCAACGGACGGATCAACGCGACGCTGCAGGATAGCTCGATGCGCTGTCGCGAGATGCAGGTCACGCTCGCTGAGCGAATTTCGTTTGGCGAGGCCGCCGAGGGAGCGAAGAAGCTGTCCTCCGCGCCGAAATCACCGCAGGCCGCGATCGCGAAGATCGACTGCTCGGGGCTGGTCGAATTCGACAGTCACGTCGTCGAAGATGGAGCACTCGTCGAAGCTCGCCGGGCACGCGTTGCTGAGTTCTCGGTGAACAACCTGACGAACGATGTGCGGGCACTCGGACCGGGAACGCTGACGGTCTGGAAACGCGGGCAGGGCAACCGCGCCTCACTGGGGCCGGTGTCGATGGTCGCCGCCAACCGCGGACTCTCCGCCGAGAAAGCGAAGTGGGAGTACTCACGGATCGACTTCACTCGGGACATGACTGGCAAGATCGACCAGAAGTCACTGCTCCTGCAGGGGCAGGTGCAGGTCGTCTATGGGCCGGTGTCCGCACCGCTGGACGTGATCAGCGTCGACAATCTGCCAAAGGACGCCGGCATCATGTCGTGCGGCGAGCTGCGGGTGTCTCAGGAAGCCGGGCAGCAGGATTCGTCGTACGTGACGCTGGTCGCCAGTCACAATGCCCGGCTGGAAGGCCAGTCGTTCTTTGCCCAGGCGGACGAGATCTCCTACGACGAATCGAAGGGCCTGTACGTGCTGCGGTCGAAGGGCCGCGATTCGATCCTCACTCGCGAACAGCAACGCGGCGGCAAACGAGCCGTCGCCGCCGCCCGCTCCCTGCGCTTCACACCGTCGCAGAACAAAGTCGAAGTCGACTCGGCATCGCATATCCAGGGCATTCAGTAAGAGTCGCTTCCCCAGAGTCGCTGATCGCTCCGCGATCGAGGCCTGACTGCACTGCTGGGCGATCAATGGTTCTGATCAGCGATCGAGGCCTTCCGATTTCAGAACGGCGTTTCGTTCGCGGAGCGAACAACGACTTTCCTGAGCCGGGCATTTCACTGTAATGCATCCGAAACTAATCTCCGGCGGTGGTGTTCATCCTGTCGCAATGTCCGGTTGATCGGGAATTCTGGAGAGGGGCGTCATGCAGACTGAAACCGAAGATGTCGGCGTGCAGCAGCAGGTTGTCGGCGGTGAGATGCCGTACGGGCAGGAGTTTTTGGACACGCTGAAGTCGCTCGGCGGCCTGAGCTTTTTCACGCTGACGATGCGTTACGCGAAGATCCAGCAACTGAAGGCGGCGGACCGCACTGAGACGCTTCGGATCATCAGGGCGCGACGATTCTCAATACTCTCGTACAATGACCCCGAGCTTGAACCGCATATTGAGCGAGACTCTGCGTCAGATCTGGCCCGCTGGCTCTACATGCGGGAACAATGGCTCCACAGGAAACTCTGCGAGCTGATATCGCTTCTTGCCTGCGTTCTTTACGTGGCTTTGTATCTCTCTTCCCTCGGGCGGTAGGGCTGCCAGTAATACGACAGAATTTGCAGCGATGGAATCCAGTCCGATCCAGTGTCGGCTTCGCGGTGAATCCGTTCGGGCGTTACGATTCGGCCCCTCGAATCGTGCCTGGTTTTCTCGACGAACGGACTCATGGACGGCCTGACGAATTCTTCCGAACCCGCTGCTGAGGAGCTCTCAGCTGAAGAGCGGTTGCTGGCGGATCTGAATGAGCAGCAGCGCATCGCGGCGTCGCATGGGATGGACCCGCTGCTCGTTGTGGCCGGAGCTGGAACCGGGAAGACGACGACGCTGACGCATCGCGTTGCCTGGCTGATTCATTCGGGGATCGATCCGCGGCGGATTCTGCTGCTGACGTTTACCCGGCGCGCGGCGGCGGAGATGCTGAATCGAGTGACTGCCTGTCTGCAGCGGCTGCATCGTCAGAGCGGAGCACTGCCTGGCGGTGCGGTGAAAGGTGCTCAGAACGGACTGTGGGGCGGGACGTTTCATGCCATCGCGGCGCGGCTGTTGCGACAGCACGGAAAGATTATCGGGCTCGACCCGGACTTCACGGTGCTCGACCGGGCGGATACGGAAGACCTGCTCGACGTGATTCGCGCCGAAATGAAGCTGTCGACGGAGAATCGCCGCTTCCCGCTCAAGCAGACCTGCCTGAGTATCTACAGCCGCTGTGTGAACTCGCGACAGAAGCTGAAGCATGTGCTGGAAGAGGTGTATCCGTGGTGCCTCGACTACGAGGACGAGCTGAAGAAGCTGTTCCAGGGATTCACGGATCGCAAGGAGCGGCTGCACTGTCTCGACTACGACGACCTGCTGCTGTTCTGGAACGCGCTGGTCGCGGATGGATCAGGGGCAAGGGCGGTTCGCAAGCAGTTCGACGCGGTGCTCGTTGACGAGTACCAGGACACGAATCTGCTGCAGGCGGACATCCTGCGAAACCTCTGCCCGGACGGCCAGGGGCTGACGGTCGTTGGCGACGATGCGCAGTCGATTTACGCATTTCGAGCGGCGACGGTGCGGAACATCCTCGACTTCCCCGAGCAG